>CALJKZ010000663.1 GCA_937983085.1 uncultured Gemmatimonadales bacterium | reverse complement strand
GAGGCTCGTCGAGAAATACGTGCTGCACTTCGACGTGTGCCCGCACGAAATCGAGAAGCGCCAAAGTCATAAGAGCTCTTACCGCGCCCGTTGACTCTGTCCCGGTACCGGCGTACAGTTCTCCCGTGGAAGAAACAGGGCAACAAGAACTGCAACGACTTCGAGAACTGGATTTGCGCTGCCGCGAGCTTGCGGAGGGCAGGCGGGACTACGTTGAATACTTCCGGGATGTGATCGGCTCTCGCAACCTTGCCAACGACAAGGTGCGGGGGCTGACAAAATCTCTGGCGGAGGCGAACGTGAGTAGAGGCGACTGGGCTCGACACAATAAAGAGCTCCGCGAGGTCCTGGGTATAGCGGACGCCAACCGTTTCGTCCTTGATGAGGTCCGTAGTCTAGTCGGGCTACGAGATGCCGACAAGGCCATCCGGAAGCAAATAGGGCTAGACGACGACTCAGGATTAGCGACGGAAGAGGCCGTGAAGAATCTATGGGACGACCTCTCGGACGCGAACAGGAGGCTTCGGGAAATGCCTGAAGACTTTGGACTGGAGGACAGCAAGGCGTTCTCGGAGGAGGTCATGGACGTTCTCGGAACCGCCAGCCACGAAACCGCGCTAGAGTCCGTGGGGGCGTTGACCGCGGTGAAGGAGGGACTAAGCAAACTTACTAAACGCGACGAGGAGGCGACTGCGGAGAACCTAAGGGACATTATCGCCGGCTTTTGCAAAGAATACGACGCGAACGTGAAAGAAAACGTAGAACTCAAGGCCGTCAACAAAGTTCTGCGAGAGCTCGTAGACACTGCCATCCAAGGAGCCAGTCGTGGCAATGCATAGCTACCAGGTCAACATCCAAGTGCGAGACGAGGATGGCCGCTTGGTCGGTGAGGTCAACAGCGGTCGATGGTGTCATCGGGCAGACGAGCACAACCCTGCGGTCGCAGGCCTGGCCAATGCCCTCAACGACGCGGCGTCCAAGGCCATACGTGAGCCAGCGCTTCAATTCCTACAACTCGACGCTCGAGTCCACCACGTCACCGGATGCCAGATGGTCGATGTGGCGAGGGACAAGGCGGATCGGGCTCGCGAGGCGGAAGAGCATGACGAGCTTCTCCGGCTTCGCGCCGAGGTTGAAAAGCTGAGGGCGAGCGGGTGATCTGGTGGCACCTGCTTACCTTTGTGGCCGGGTGGTATGCGGGGGCCATTTGCGTTCACACGTACTGGAGCCGCTGGAAGCCTGGGAGGCTAACGCCGCAAGAGAAGAAGGTTCTTTCCAAGGTCATAAGCAACCGTCGCACATCAATACCTTCCAGCGACGACAAGGACATCGCCATCCTATACGCCAGGGGCCTCGTGGAGCCTGATGGCAAGGACGGCGGGGATGCGATGTGGAAGCCAACAGAAGGCGCCGAGGTTTTTCTCCTCAAGAAATAAGAGAGCCGGCCTAGCGCCGGCTTTTCTATTTCGACATCCAAAAGGAAGCCGCCGATGCAGCGGCTATCCAAAAGCAGGACCAGACGGCTAGTGCCATTCCCGGTACTCCTGGTCCTCCCGGCCAAGCCTTTCCAGCTCCCTCTCGTGTCTCCAGTCGAGCCACGCGCACCGAAGCCGCATGATGGCCCACGCCGCGATATCGACCACTGTGATCGCGTCGGTCACTCTCCTAGCTCCCTTCTTGTCTCGGGGCGCATCCGGCTGATGGCCCAGTTTCTCATGCTCTCCCATCGCTCCGCGTCGCTGCCCCACGGGATGTCGTTTTCGTACATGACCTCCCTCGCCAGGGACGGGGCGATGTCCATCCGCTCCGAGACAGCCTTCGCGTCAGCCTCCTCCGCCTCGCCTTCGTACACCATGGGATTGTGATCCCTAAGCGTCTGGCCGCGGTATTTGGCTACTGCCCCGAGCGTGCAGACTGCACAGGAGTCCTCGAACACGTCGCTCCCGAGTTCCTTCTTCGGCAGGGCGTCCAGAGCCCTGACAATGTCCAGCATGAGCTTCTGCCCACGCTTGCCCCGGATGGCGACTTTCAGCGCCCCACAGGCTCGACCCATTGCCAGGACATCCTCTTGTGTCTCTGGCTCCCACTCTCCATATCCACTACGTCCCATCTTCAGCACCAGTCGTCGTTTCGTATTCCTCAGTGTGCAAGACCTTGCCCATTTTCCAAAAATCATTCTCTTCAAGTAGGGCGTTGTAGAATGCATTGTAGAGACTTTTCGCTTTCTTAGATGCAGTCCATTCACAGCCATCAATTTGAAGGTTGTCGTTCATGAAATCCAACACCCAATCTAGTGTTTCTGGCTGCACGCGAATGTGTTCGCCAACTTGAATTGTAACTGTGCAAACCTCACCTTCGCTCTCTGAAATGGAAACACAATGCTCTCGCGCTGCTTCAATCGCCGCGTCTATAGAGCCGAACCCGCCCTCGCCGGTTACCTTATCTTCGATCCAATAGCAGTAACTCATTTGTGGCCGCCTTTCAGGACCCACGTTCGTAAGGCACAAGAAAGGCGGGAGAGCTCCTTGCTGTCGGCCCAGCGCTCAAGCTCATTCAACTCGCGGAGTAGCCTCTTCGTATCCTCGCTGTGGGGGCATGGCTCGTCTGTGGGGACGAGATGGCTGATCAGGATGGAGCCCCCAGGGCCGGCGCCATCATCAAAATAGACACTGGCCACGCACTCCGTCCTGGTGCCCGCCAGATGGGGAATGCGTGGATTCGATTTGATAGTCCCGAGACTGTACTCCGGGTCGCCTTGGAATGGGTAGTAGCGTACGCGAGTCCCGACATTGAGATCTTCGGGCTTTGTGTTGAATGGGGGTGATTCGCCTTCGGGGTCTTTTTTGTATTCAGTCATTGTCTGTATCCCTTCCTTTGCGCCCCTGCACGCGGACCCGGGTGGCCTCCGGGAGATGCCACCAGCAGGCGGGGTCGACGATCCGGATGCCGTCGTTGATATCGGTCCAAAACCCGACGGCAGAGTTTCGGCTGACGGCAGGGTTTCGGCTGACGGGGTAGATGTAGGTTCCGACCCCGTCATT
>CALJKZ010000662.1 GCA_937983085.1 uncultured Gemmatimonadales bacterium | reverse complement strand
GGCCTCGGGCCCGTCCTGCCCGTCGACGGGGAGGCGCGCCGGGCGGAGCTGGACGGAGGCGTGGTGGTGCTGATGGAGGTCGTCGCCCCGACGGTGGTACCCACCCGGGTCGCGCTGGTGTGGGAGCGGAACGGGACGGTGATTCGCGAATCGAGGGAGATCGAGACTCTGGACCACAATCTCGGCTTCCGCGTCTGGGACGCGTGGCGCCCCAACGAGGCCCCCCTGGAAGCGGGCGAGTACACGGTCATCCTCCGCACCGCCGCGGGGCGGATGTTCGGCCAGGCGCGAATCCAGGTCCTCGATTCGTGAGCGCGAGAAGGAAGCGCCGGACGAAGGGAGGCGGCACGAAAGGCCGCGGCTCAAAGGGCCGGAAGAAAACCTCACGGTTCAGGAGGGTGTTGCTCGGCCTGTTCTTCCTGGTTGCGACCGGAGGCGCCGGCTTCTGGTGGTTCACGCGGGACGACGGCTCCCTGCGTCCCGACCGCCCTCCGATTTCGGCCGAGGCGGCGGCCCCGCTCGCGTTGCCCACGTCGTCGCTCCCGGTCCCGGTGCAGGTGGAACTGGCGACGCTCCTCGACGAGGTGGAGAAGCACGTGCCCGGCCGCTGGGGCGACCTGTCGCAGCCGGCCCCGCTGGGTGACAGCACCGAGAACACCGCGGCCATCGAGCTGGCGCGCTCGCCCTTCCGGGCCTCGCTGGAAGGCAACACCGCCACCCTCTCCGCGATCGTCGCCTATCGGGTGCGGGGGACGTACCACCTGCCCCTCCTTCCCGACGTGAACTACGCGTGCGCCAGCGACCCCGAGGACATCTGGCCACGCCTCGAGGTGGTCCTCAACGCGCCCATCGACCTCACCTCGGACTGGAGCCTTCGCGCCCGCACGGAGGTCCTTCGCCTCGCCCCACTCACCGACAACGAACGTGACAAGTGCGAGGTCACCGCTCTCGGCATCGACATCGCCGACCGGGTTGCTGCGGCGGCTCGCGAGTTCGTCGAGGGCCAAACGCCCGCCATCGACTCCATCGTGGGGACGGCCGACGTCCGTTCGAGCTTCGAGGAGTGGTGGTCGGTACTCGCCGAGCCCATCCAGCTCGACGATGACATCTGGTTGGAGATCCGACCGGAGTCGGTGAGTCGCGGACCCATCCAGGGGCAGGGTTCGGTCGTCCGCGTCCCAGCCAGCCTCGACGCGCGGCCCCGGATCGTGGTGGGCGACCGTCCGGCGCCCATCGAGAGACCTCTTCCCCCTCTAGGGAGGGGCGTCACCGACGGTCCCCTCCAGGTCCTGGTGGAGGCCATCGGAGAATACGACGAGACGAGCCGGCTTCTCACCGAGGCGCTAGCGGGAACGAGGATCGAGGCCGGGGGCAGGACGCTCGAGCTCCGCGCCGCGCGCTTGACCGGAATCGGCGCCGGCCGGGTCGCCCTGGAAGCGGAGATCGCCGGGACCCTTACGGGACGGCTCTTCCTGGTGGGCACACCGCTCTACGACGCCGAGTCGGGGTACGCCTCGGTACCGGACCTGGCATTCTCGGTGGCTACGACGAGCGTACTCGTGGCGGGAGCGTCGTGGATCGCCGACGCGGGGCTGGAGGCGCTGCTCCGCGAACGGGCGCGGTGGCCCGTCGAGGCCGTTGTGGAGTGGGCCGCCGAGCGGCTCCACGAGGGCCTCAACCGATCCATCGCCGACGGGGTCCGCCTGGAGGGCACGGTCCACGACGTCCAGGTCATCGGGGTGCGTGCCCTGCCCGATGGTCTGGTGGTCGGCGCCGCCGCCCGCGCCGATGCCACACTCATCATCACCGACGACGACTAGACGCCGACGCGACATGGGGGCGGGGGGCCTCAGCTTTCGGGGGGCTCAGCTCCCGGGGCCGTCGCCTCCCGTGAGCGCTTCCAGGCGCGCCGAGGCGAAGCCGTTGTCGGGCGCTACCTCCAACGCACGTCGGTAGAAGCGGACGGCCTCGTCCACATCCTCGATCCGCTCGTGGAGCTGACCGAGGGCCAGAAGGATGGACACCGACTCGGGGTGGTGCTCCAGGTTCTTCTCGTAGATGACGATGGCGTCCCTGGGCCGATCCTCCCCGGCGAGCCTCTCGGCGAGGGTGTTCATCTCCCACTCGCCGAAATCGAACATCCCCGACTGCATGGTCGTGGCTCGGAGACGATCGTACCGCGCCCGGGTGGAATCGGCGCCGTGCTCGTCGAGGGTGGCGCGCAGCACGTCCGTGAGAAGGGCCGGTTTGGCCACCCCCCGATGGCACGTCTTGCACGTTACGCGGGTGTCGGGGCTGTCGCGGTCGGCCATCATGGGAAGCAGCCCCTCGTTGATGACGTCCACGAGCCGAAGCATGTGACGCGCCTTGCGCTTGTCCGGATCCTCGTCGCTCTCGAAGACGACGCCTTCGAAGGAGACCCCGTCCCCTCCCACGTGGCAGTACTGACACCGCACGCCCAAAGCGAAGGAGAACTGGCGCATCTCCTCGATGAGGCTGTCTCGGGAGATGTCCGGGGAGAAGTACTGGATGTTCCGGAGGGGTCGATCCTGAGCGCCCCCGGGTAGAGCCCATAGCATCATCAAGACCGTCGCTCCCGTCCCGGCCTTCGTCACCGACGTCCGCATCTTCCACTCCTCCGGCTGAGGTCCGAAGGACGGGCTCCGACCCGTCCACGATGGAAAGATGCGCTCCGCCCGACGCCGGCGATCCAGGAACGCGACAGCAGACTGTCAGGAAACCGACAGGACTCCGGCAGACCGCGCCTCACCGGCGTAGCTTGGATCGAGACACGGGAGCGCCCTATGACGGAGGAGGTGAGGGATGACGCAGGAGGTGAGGGCATGACGGAGGAGGTGAGAGATGACGGAGGAGGCGAGGGGATGACGGAGGAGGCGAGGGGATGACGGAGGAGGCGAGGAGATGACGAAACGAGCTCTGTGCGGCACCGCCGCAGTCGCCATAGTCCTCATCGGCATCGGGGTCCTACCCTCAGGCGCCGAAGCCCAGGAGTACACCAACCTCCAGGTCCTGCCCGCCGACATCCCACGCGACGAGCTCAGCCAGATCATGCTCGACAACCTCCAGGGGCTGGGGCTGCCACGACGCGCCAGCGAGGGATGCCTCTTCTGCCACGCGGGCTCCATGGACGTTCCGTCTCGGGAGTGGGACTGGGCTTCCGACGAGAAGCCCATGAAGGAGAAGGCTCGCGCCATGATGGCCATGGTCCGCGACATCAACACCCGCCACCTGGCCGGCATCGACCGGAGTTGGGACGCCGAAGTTGGGTGCTACACGTGCCACGCCGGGCGGACCAATCCCATGCCCCTCACGGAGGTCCTGAGCCGCGAGTACGCGTCCGGGGGGGTGGACGCTCTCATCGAGACGTACCGCGCCCTCCGCTCCCGGTACTTCGCAGCCGATGCCTACGACTTCCGCACGCCGGTCCTGGCCCAGGTGGCGGACGGCATCGCCGCTCAGGGCGCCATCGAGGACGCGGCAGCCGTCCACCGAGCCAACATCGAGTACTCGGGCGACAGCCGGGCACACCATGGCCTCATCCACCTTCGTATGACGGAGGCTCTCGACGACGGGGGGATCGAAGCCATGGTCCGGCGCTACGACTCCCTCAAGTCCGAGCACCCGGAGGAGGCCTTCGACTCAGTCCTTCTCTCCTTCCTCGGATGGGGCCTGGTCCGCTCGGACCGGGAGGCCGCCGGCCTGCGACTCTTCGAGGTGAACCACGCCGAGTACCCGGACGCGTTCAACACCACCGAGGACCTGGCGTACGGGCGGTCCCTCGCAGGCGATCCGGACGGCGCCATCGCCCTGGCCCAGGCGTGGCTGCAACGCCACCCCGACCACGAACTGGGCCGCCGGTTGGTGGAGGATCTGAGCCGGCGGTGACCAGGATGCCGGCCGACGGGCGGGGGACCGCCCTCCTCCTCGGCATTTCGCTCCTCGTGGTCATGGCACTGTTCGTCCAGTCCTTCCACACGCTGCGCAGCCATCGGGCCATCGTGGACACCACCCTCCAGGACTTCGCGGCGTTCGGTGCCGAACGCATCGCCTCGGAGCTGGACCAGTGGTACAGCACGGTCATCCCCGAACAACTCGAGCTCGCCCGCGCACTACACTACCGACCGGACGGTGCCGCATGGTCACCGAGGGAGGGCGTCGGCGCCGCCTTCTCGATGGTGGACAGCGGCGTGGTGGTGCTCGGCGGTGACGTCGACGCCGCGACCCGGTCTTGGATCCGGACGGAGGTCCTCGGCCACCTCCCCGGATATCCTCCTCCTGCCCCGTACGTCGTGCTCCGCAGGGACGACGCGCGGGCCATCGTGTACCGCAAGGAGGAGGCCTATGGACGACAGAGCGTGTACGGATTCGTCCTCCGGTTCGACGCAGAGGGCGCCCCCTACTCGCGGATCGTGGCCCAGACAGCGCTCGTGCCCCGTAGCCTCGTCGACGAAGCGTCGAGCCGAGAACTCTTCGAGGTAGGCATCCATCTCGCCCCGGACCAGCCGCCCCTCTACCAACGCGTGCTCCCCGCCACGCCAGAAGGGCCGGAGGCGTGGGCCTTCGCACCCAAGGCCGGACGGCTCGCCGTCCGGGTCCGCCTGGACGCGGAGGCAGCCGCTCGCTTCATGGCGGGCGGCCGTCCCCCCGCCTCCCTCGCCCTCTTGTCCATCCTCGGGCTGGTGTCGGCGACCCTCCTGTACGCAGCCCTGACGTTGGTGCGTCGGGGCCATCGCCTGGCCGTGCTGCGCGAGTCGTTCGTGGCCAACGTATCCCACGACCTGCGCACGCCCCTGACGCAGATCCGGATGTTCAGCGAAACCCTCCGACGAGGTCACCTCGGGGACCCGGGAGAGCGGGAGCGGGCGCTGGCCATCATCGAACGCCAGACGGAAGTCATGGAGGACCTCGTCGACAACCTCCTGCACGCCTCGGGTCAGCACGGTCACCTTCGACCCGAGCCTACCGACCTGGACACCGTGGTGAGCGACGTCATCGACGGCATGGCTCCTCTGGCATCGGCGCGAGGGAGCCACGTCGAGCGGGCGCCCGTCGAGGACCGGCAGCGGGCTGCCGGCGAGTCCCCGGGCGGCCGTGAGGCACTCATCGATCCCACCGCCGCGACGCGGATCCTCACCAATCTCGTGGACAACGCCATCCGACACGGGCGCGAGGGGGGTCGGGTGGTCGTCGACGTCCGGAACGGCGACGGCGTCACCTTCACCGTGGACGACGACGGCCCCGGCATCCCCGCCGACCAGCGCGACGTGGTATTCGGGCGATTCGAGCAGCGATCCGCCACGGGTGTCACCGGAACGGGCCTGGGCCTGTCGGTGGTCCGGACGCTGGCGGAACGACATGGCGGCCACACCCGCATCGAAGCCTCGCCTCTGGGGGGAACGAGGGTCATCGTGCATCTGGAAGAGCAGCCCGTCGTGAAGGTCGACGGGTGAGTCGGACGTCGCTGGGGCGCGGCGCCCGGACCGCCGAATGAGCGACATCCTGGTGGTGGAGGACCAGGTCGATCTCGCGTTCGGGATCCGGAGGAATCTGGAGGTCGACGGCCACCGCGTGGACGTGGTTCACAGCGGGCGGACAGCTCTGGAGTCCATGCTGCGGGCCGAACACGATCTCGTCATCCTCGACCTCATGCTGCCCGAGCTCGACGGCATGAGCGTGCTCGGCCGTGTTCGGGCTCGGGGAATCGACACCCCCGTCCTGGTCCTCACTGCCCGGGGCTCCCAGCGGGACAAGGTGGAGGGTCTTCGCGGGGGAGCCGACGACTACCTCACCAAGCCGTTCGGCATCGGAGAACTCCTGGCCCGGGTGGATGCCCTCCTGCGACGGGCGCACCGATCGGACGGTCCACCGCCCGCTCCCGTCTACCGCTTCGGCGACGTGGTGGTGGACGTCGCCACCCGAACGGTCCGCCGGGGCGATGCGACGGTGCCCCTGGCCCCGAAGGAACTGGACCTGCTCGTCGCCCTTCTGAGGGCCGGCGGCGCAGCCCAGTCCCGACGGGACCTCCTGCGAAACGTCTGGGGCCATCGGGTGAGCATCGCCACGCGGACGGTGGACACCCACATCGGGGAACTGAGGCGGAAGCTCGAGCCCGACCCGTCGAGTCCGCGGTTCATTCTCACGGTGCGAAAGTTCGGGTACCGGCTCCGACCCAACGGCGAGCCCGAATAGGCTGCTTGTTCGCTCCCGCGGTCTGCGATAGCATTCGCGTCCCCGCAGCCGGGGGGCATTCTTGGGGATTCTGCTCGCCGACCTGAAGTACGCCGTCCGATCGTTCGCGAAACGTCCGATCTTCACCGCAGTCATCGTCCTGACCATCGCCCTCGGCATCGGCAGCACCGTGGCCATGTTCAGCGTCGCCGACGCCGTGCTCTTCCGCCCCCTCCCCTACGAGGCACCGGAAGATCTTGCCATGGTCTGGACGAGGCTTCCTGCCACCAACGTCGATCGCACGTTGGTTTCGGGGCCCGACCTGGGCGACTATCGCCTGGAGTCGACGCTCTTCGACTCCTTCGCCGGCGCCATGGGCTTGGCCGGCACCCTCACCGGGGAAGGCCCCGCCGAACAGATCCTGGTGGGATACGCCACCTGGAATCTCTTCGACGTGCTGGGCGTGACGCCCCTGCTCGGGCGGCGATTCCTGGCAGACGACGCCTTCCCCATCGACCCCACCGCCTTCGGCGGCGCGACCCCGGACCTCCCCCCGGGCACCGTCATGCTCAGCCACGGCTTGTGGCAACGCCGCTTCGGGAGTGACCCCCAGATCGTGGGGCGCACCATCCAGATCGACGGCTGGGGCTCGGTGGTAGCGGGCGTTCTTGCTCCGGACTTCCGGATCTACCTGCCGTCGGACGCCGCCATGCCGACGAACATCGACGTGTGGATGGTCCTTCCCAGCAACCTGGACGAGTTCGCGCGCGACGGTCCGTGGCTCACGGTGGTGGGGCGGCTCGACGACAACGCCACGCTGGAAAACGCCCAGGCGGAGATGGACGGCATCGCCGCTCGCCTGCGCGCCACCCATCCGTTTCACGCCACGCAGAACATGCAGATCGTGGTGAACGGGATGCACGACGACGTCGTCTCCACCGCACGCCCCGCGCTTCTCGCCCTCCTGGGCGCCGTGGCCTTCGTCCTCCTCATCGCGTGCGCCAACGTGGCCAACCTGCTCCTGGTTCGTGCCACGGGCCGCGGGAGGGAGATCGCCGTACGGGCCGCCCTCGGGAGCGGTCGGGGCCGGATCGTCCGCCAGATGCTCACCGAGAGCGCGCTCCTGGGCGTCGTCGGCGCCGTGGTGGGGACCATCCTGGCGTGGTGGGGCGTTCGCGTCATCTCCGGGCTGAGCCCCGGAAACCTTCCGCGCCTGGACGCGGTGAGCATCGATGGCCGCGTGCTCCTCTTCACGGCGGGCGTCACCGTGCTGGCGTCTCTGGTCTTCGGACTGGCACCCGCCCTACGGACCGTAGCCGGAAACCTTGCCGTGTCCCTCAAGGATCGGGGCAGCGACTCGGGGAGCCTTCGTAGCAATCGCCTCCGCACGGGGCTGGTCATCGCCGAAGTGGCTCTCTCCTTGGTCCTCCTCATCGGCGCGGGCCTCATGGTCCGCAGCTTCTCGGAGATCCAGCAGGTGGACCCGGGATTCGATGCCGAGAACGTGGTCACGTTCAGCGCCCCGATCCCCTTCCTCAAGTACTTCACGGCACAGGCGCGGGCCACCTTCGTCAACGACCTTCGCGCACGGCTGGACGACATCCCCGGCGTTGAAGCCGTGGGGGGTGTGGCGCCCCTTCCTCTGGCCGGCGGCGACCTCCTCGCCATGGGATCCTTCGGCCGCATCGGTATCGCCGAAGACGAGTACTCGGCCAACAAGGCGGACTACAAGTCGGTGGTGCCCGGATACTTCGAGGCCATGGGCATCGAGCTGGTGTCGGGTCGGGTGCTCCTCCCGTCGGACAACGAACGGGAGGCCCTCCGGGTGGCGGTCATCGATTCCCGCCTCGCCGAGCGGGCCTTCGGCGACGAGGACCCGCTGGGCAAGGAGTTGATGCTCGATCACTTCAACGACGAGACCTTCTCCATGGAGCGCGCCCAGGTTCAAGTGGTGGGCGTCGTGGCGCCCGTCCGGTCCCAGTCCCTGGCCGCCGAAGGGCGCGAGACCGTCTACGTGCCGTACGTCTACAACTCCTTCCTGCCCCCGACCTTCACGGTTCGCACCGTCGGAGACCCGGCGCCGCTCATGGAGTCCATCCGGGGGGCGCTGAACCAGCTCGACCCCGACGTCCCCATGGCCGACTTCGCGACGCTGGAGTCCCACGTGCGCGACGCCATGGCCGAAACGCGATTCATGCTGGCGCTCATCGGCTCGTTCGCCTTCCTGGCCCTGATCCTGGCTTCTCTCGGCCTCTACGGCGTGATCTCGTACTCGGCCCGCCAGCGCACCCGCGAGATGGGCGTGCGGGTGGCCTTCGGCGCGGGAGGCCCGGACGTCCTTCGCCTGGTGCTCGGTCAGGCCATGGCGGTGGCCGGGGCGGGTGTCGTCCTCGGCCTGGTGGTGGCGGTGGCCGCGTCGGGAGTCGTGGAAAGCCTGCTGGTGGGCGTCTCCAAGACCGATCCGCTGACGTACGTCGGCGTACCCGTCCTCCTCTTGGCCGTAGCGCTGGCGGCGAGCTGGGTGCCGGCACGGCGGGCGGCCCGGGTGGACCCGGTGGTAGCGCTCCGCGACGAGTAGACAGCGGCGTCGGTCCCGAGACCCCTCCGCATCGCGCCGGACACGCGATCCGGGCGCGCCCCGGACCCTGAGGCTCGCAGCGGCGTAGCCGTGGGCTCGCACGCCCTTCTCCCGTACGCGTGAGCCCATGAACGTCGCACAGCTCTTCGTCCGCTGCCTCGAAGCCGAGGGCGTCCGCTACGTCTTCGGCGTGCCCGGCGAGGAAAACGAGGACCTCCTGTTCGCCCTCGCCGAGTCGGACCAGGTCACCTTTGTCCCGACCCGCCACGAGCAGGGCGCCGCCTTCATCGCCGACGTGTGGGGGCGCCTCACGGGTGAAGCGGGAGTCTGCCTCTCCACCCTCGGCCCCGGCGCCACAAACCTGGTCACGGGCGTCGCGGACGCGAACCTGGACAAGGCCCCCCTCGTCGCCATCACCGGGCAGGGCTCCACCACCCGACTCCACCACGAGAGCCATCAGTACATCGACGTGGTGAATCTCCTGCGCCCCATCACCAAGTGGAACTCGTCCATCGGGGACGGTGACATCGTCACGGAGACGGTGAGGAAGGCCTTCAAGATCGCCACCACGGAGAAGCCCGGCGCGACCCATCTCGAGCTTCCCGAGGACATCGCCGGCCACGAGCTCGACGACCCTCCGGAGCCACTGCCCGTGCGGACGCCGCGGCGCGCAGCCCCCGATGCCGAAGCCATGGCTCGGACGATGGAGCTCCTGGCCGATGCCCGCCGGCCCCTCCTCCTGGCCGGCAACGGCGTCATCCGGAAGGGCGGAACCTCCGAGCTCACCGAGCTCGCCAAGGGGCACGGGATTCCGGTGGTGAGCACCTTCATGGGGAAGGGCGCCGTGTCCGACCGCCTCGACGTCTCCCTCCTGGCGGTGGGGCTGGGCTTCGCCGACTACGTCATGGAGGCGATGCACGAGGCCGACCTGGTCATCGCCGTGGGATACGACGTCGCCGAGTACGATCCGGAGGCGTGGAACCCCGACGGTAGCAAGCGCATCGTCCACATCGACTTCCAGCCGGCCGACGTCTTCACCCACTACACACCCGATGTCGAGGTGGTGTGCGACGTGTCCGCGGGGCTCGTGGAACTCCACTCCAGGCTGCATTCCGTGGACCACGCCTTCGATACCGAGTGGTACGGCCCCATCCGCCGGCGCATCCTCGACGACCTTGAGACCTACGAACTCGAGGAGGGTGACGCCTTCCACGTGCCGGGCGTGCTGAGGATCATCCGGGAGGTCCTTCCGGACCATGGTCTCCTCATCAGCGACGTGGGAAGCCACAAGATGTGGATCGCGCGCAATTTCCCCACCTACTGCCCCGGGGGATGCATCATCAGCAACGGGCTGGCCAGCATGGGGATCGCGCTGCCCGGTGGGATCGCGGCGTCGTTGGTGGATCCGGACCGACCGGTGGTGTCGGCCATGGGCGACTGCGGCTTCCTGATGAACGTCCAGGAGTTGGAGACCGCCACCCGGCTGGGCGTCGGGTTCACCTGCCTCGTCTTCGTGGACAACGACTACGGCCTGATCTCGTGGAAACAGGCGCAGTCGCGCTCGGCATCCACCGGTACGGCCCTCACGAACCCCCACTTGCCCACGCTGGCAGAGAGCTTCGGCATCGACGGCTACCGCCCCGAATCGGTGAGCGAGCTGCGCTCGGTCCTCGCCGACGTCGTTCCGTCGAACCGACTGAGCCTGGTGGAGGTGCCCATCGAAACGGCCGTGAACGGCCAGCTGACGGACAAGCTCGACGCGTTCTGGAGCTGATTCACCTATGAACGCACCCTGCGCTTCCCCCGCCCGAGCCTCGTCGAGGACACGTTCATCGGCCGTGGGTCCGACGTTCGCCGCCGGCGCACTATGCGTCGTGGCGGTCTTCCTCGCACCGCTCCTCCCGACCACCGGCGCCGCGGCCCAGGAATCCCGGATCATCCTGGAAGTCGAAGGGGGTCCGGCCTGGCAGAGTTCGAACAATGTCGAGGTGCCCAACGACGGGACGGCGACCCGCTTCTCCCTTCCCGACGTCGTGGGCACCGGCCACACGTGGGCGGGTCGCATGTACCTCACGTGGCGGCTCACGGACCGGAGTGATCTTCGCGTCCTCTACGCGCCTCTTTCCTTCACCGAGACGGGCACGCCCGGCGGTCCCCTACGCTTCGCCGACGAGGACTTCGTGGGAGGGACGCCGGTAGAGGCGCGATACACCTTCAACTCGTACCGCGTGTCGTACCGGTGGCGCGCCCGCTCTTCGGATCGGGCCGACTACTGGATCGGCGGCACGGCGAAGATCCGCGACGCCACCATCAAGCTGGACCAGGGCAGTGTGAGCGGCCGAACCGACGACGTGGGCTTCGTACCCCTCCTGCATCTGGCAGCCGACTGGCGGCTCGGACCGGGACTGCACGTGTCCGCCGATGTCGACGCCCTGGCGGGCGGACCCGGACGCGCCATCGACGGTGCGTTGAAGATCGGATACGAGATGGGAGACGGGTGGTCCCTTCGCGTCGGCTACCGTACCGTGGAAGGCGGAGCCGACGTGGATTCGGTATACAACTTCGCGTGGATCAACTATGCGGTGGCGTCGGTGGTGTGGCGCTGGTAGGGGCCGGTCAGGGAGGACGCCGAGGATGAAGAGTCTTCGAGGGAGCCTGCTCGTTTCGAGCGGCGGGCTCTACGACCCGAACTTCCGGCACACGGTGGTCCTGATTGGCGAACACCACGCCGAGGGCGCCCTCGGCGTGGTCCTGAACCGCCCCCTCGACCTCGCCGTGTCGGACGCGATCCCCGCCCTGGGCGCCTACGTCGACCCTGGGGAAGATCTCTTTCAGGGCGGTCCGGTCCAGCCCGACGGACCGATTCTGGTCGCCGAATTCGATGATCCCCAATGGGCCGACCTGCCCGTGTTCGGCTCGGTGGGCTTCCTGGTGGGCGACCTGGACGATGCCGTCCGCCCCCACATCCGAAGGGCGCGCGTCTACGTCGGATATTCGGGATGGGGACCGGGTCAGCTGGAAGCCGAGATGATCGAGGACAGCTGGATCGTCGATCCGGCGCAGGTGGACGACGTCTTCACCGAGACGCCGGAGCTGCTTTGGAGCCAGATCCTGCAGCGGAAAGGGCCGGAATACCACCGCATGTCCCGCATGCCTTTCGACCCGACGATGAACTGAGAAGACCGGTCATTCCGGTCCTATGGGATGGCCGTCCCGGTCCTTCCGGCCCTCAAGGACCCCTCGTCCCGGTCGATACTCGGGATGAAGGGACGCTCCTACGTTCGGGCGTCGACGAGCCCTCGTGAACGCGATGCCGGCCCATGCCCGACCTGACAACCCTCGATCCGGGGGCGCTCATCCGGCAGGCCCCGACGTTGGGGTCGCCTCCCGCCGTATACCAGAAGCTCGTGGAGGTCCTCGAGGACCCCCGGTCCGGGGCCCACGAGGTCGCAGCCGTCATCGGCCAGGACCCCTCGCTCACGGCCCGCCTCCTGCGCCTGGCCAACAGCGCCTACTTCGCCTTCGACCGACCCGTGGACTCGGTCCACCAGGCCGTCACGTTCATCGGGCTCACCCATGTGCGTGACATCGCCCTCGCGACGTCGGTGACCAGCGCATTCCAGGACGTTCCCCCCGATCTCATCGAGCTGGAGGAGTTCTGGCGCCACAGCCTGGCCGTGGGAATCTGCGCCAGGATGCTGGCCGGCATCCGCAGGGAAACCAACCTGGAGCGCTTCTTCGTGGCGGGCATGCTCCACGACGTCGGTCGATTGATCCTGTACACATCCGCTCCGGACTCGGCCCGGACCATCCTCGAGCACGCCAAGGACCGGGAGTGCCTCCTCTACGAGGCCGAGATGGAGCTCACCGGGCTGGACCACGGCACCATCGGAGGCGCTCTCATGGAGCAGTGGAACATGCCCGACAGCCTGGCCGAATGCGTTGCGCTGCACCACCGGCCGCAGGAGGCCGAGCGCTATCCCGTGGAGGCCTGCACCATCCACCTGGCGGACCTCGTCGCCAACGCCCTCCGGCTCGGACGGAGTGGCGAACGGATGGTGCCCCCTCGGTGGATCGGCCTCTGGGAGACCCTCGACCTGGATCCCTCGCTCCTTCCGGAATTGATGACGTCCACCCGCGAGGAGTACGGCGAGGTGGTTGGAGCGTTCGGCTTCGGGGACGGCTGAGGGACGCGAGGGCCGGCAGCGTCTACGAGACCAATCGAGCGCTGACCATGGCCGCCAATCGTCGGCGGAGTCGTTGTGATTCCGGGTGATCCGGAAGCGCGTTCTGGGTGAAGAGGATCATGGAGTCCGAGTCGCCTCCCGGCCACGCGTGGATGAAGAGGAAGCCGCGATCCGTGGCCCCGGAGGACGATCCACGGTCCAGGTAGCCCTCCCGCGCGGACCCACGCAGGATCCCTCCCGATCGCATGGCCTCGAAGAAGCGATAGAGCTCCATGGGCGTGGACACCATGCCCCCACTCCCCTTGATGAGCCACGATGTCGGTCCCCAGTTCGGCGGTATGTTCGGCTCCGAGGCGCGGTAGTCGCCGTAGCCTTCGGCGAAATCGGACGGCGACAGCCCCAGGTCGTCACCGTACGGTCCGGTACGGGTCAGCCCGATGGGCTCGAAGAAGTTCGTCTGCAGGAACTCTTCGTACGTCTGTCCTGACACCCGCTCCACGATGGCAGCCAGGAGACCGAAGGCGGAGTGGGACGGCGCCGTGCCCGATCCCGGCTCGAAGAGGAGGCCCGCGCTGAGAATGCGCTGCTCCGCGGTCTCCCGGTCGATCCACGAAAGGTCCCAGTCCTCGTCGGAGGCCCGATGGTGGAAGTTGGGAAGACCCGATGACCCGTCCATGAGGTGCCGGATGGTCATAGAGCGCTTGTCGGCAGGGGCGTCGGGATAGAAGCGAGTGATGGGATCATCGAGCCCGATCTCGCCCTCCTGGACGAGGAGCCAGATGGCTGCGCGGGTGAAGTCGATGGGCTGAGAACCGATGTCGTACACGGTCTCGGTGTAGTTAGCGTGCCCGGAGAACCTACGAACGAGTCAGTACCCCTAATGGAGGACGATCACGACGACCCGAACCGCCAACACGAAGCCAGACAAACACCAGTCGAGAGCTTCGGTGAGGGCCCCCTCCAGATCGCCCCACGCCAACGGCTCCACAGGTCCGTCACCCCCCCTCGCCATGGGTCCGGCCCCCGTGGTGTCGACCGTGAGTTCTTCGATGAGGAAGGGCGGGGTCTCGCCCACCCGCATGCGAACCTCGGCGTTCAGCCCACCGCGTAGGCTCAGCACCTCGTAGGGGCCATCTCCGTCCACCCCGATGGCACCCGCGGAGGCGACGGCCCGGGCGATTGTCCGCAGGAGTTGGGGCACCTCGGGCCGACTCCGGAGACCCGGGTCCATGCGCCGCCTCCGGAAGTCTGTGATGGACCCGTCGTCCGGCGTCAGGAGCTCGAGGGCCCTGAGGTGGTCCTCCACGGCATCGCCTCGACCCGGCGCCCCTCCCCCGGGACCGCCCCCGGCCCCGCCCCCGACGTCGGTCAGCTCGACGAGATCGAACCGACCGGTCTCGGCGTCGAGCATGAGTCTCAGTGTGGCGCGCTTCGAGGGGCCACTGGTCCTGAGCGTCATCGAGCCATCGGGAGACCGTCCCAGTCCGACGTTGCCGAACGCGCCCCGCATCTCGTCGCGCATGGCCTGGATGTGCGACAGGGCTCCGTCTCCCAGACTGCTGCGATAGTCGTCCGTCAGCCGCTCGGCGACGAAGGACCGCGCGCTGGCCTCGTCGCCACTCTCTAGAGTGGCCAACAGGGCCTGCACCGCCTCACGGACCTCTGGCGAAGGGCCGCCCTGGGCAGCCACGGGTCGCGGAACCCCAGCCAGTAGGACGAGGGCGGCGAGGCAACAGAAGGGACGGCGGAGAACGGACTTCGACGACGCGACGGTGCGGGCGACCATGGCTGCGCTCTCGTGCTGAGGGTCAGGCTGGAAGAATGTACTCCCTCTGATCCCCTAGCCACACCAAGGGTTGCTCGGCGAGTCGCCGAGAGGCGTCAGTCCACGACGCGTCGGGCGGCGACGAGCCTCTCCTGCCAGTATCGATTGCGGAGGCTCGAGATCCGGACGCCCGATGAGCTGCTGTGGATGAACTCGTCGCCTCCGAGGTAGAGGCCCACGTGTTCGGTCTTCGGTCCACCCCCGTCGGAGAACCCGAGGATGTCGCCGGGTCGGAGGCCGTCGGGTCGCGTGCCGACGGCGACGCCGGACCGGATCTGGTCCGCGCTGGTACGCGGCAGCTGGATGCCCTGCTCGGCGTATGCGAACTGGATGAGGCCGGAACAGTCGAAGCCGTTGCCGTCGGTGCCTCCCCACTGGTACGGCGTGCCGATGGACTCGAGGGCCACATCCACCACGCGGGCCGTGATGAGCATCGCTTCGGTAGAGACGTCCGGTCCCTCCGAAGGACCCGTGGCCCGCGGGGCAGGAGCGGCCTCCGGCTCCGGAACGGGCGCGACCGAGCGCGGCGTCGGCCGCTCTGCGGGCACCGCGCCCACCATGGTACACGCCCCGAGGCTGGCACACGCCACCAGGCAGACCGCGGCACGTCGGGCGGAGGAGAGGAGGGTCTTCATGACTCCACGCTGCGCCGGGAGGGCCCGCCGAGTCAACGATGATCGACGTGTGGGTGCACGGTGGGAGGCCCGGAGCCCTAAGCGGAACCGATGCGAGCCGTCTGCCTGGGCCGTCCTCAGGAGATCGTCATGGAGTGGTCGATGACGTGGCCGCACATCGACCCGTCGAGGATCGCCACGGCCGCGGCACCCTCGGGATGCTCGCCCTGGAACGACAGCTGGAAGGCACAGCGGCCTACGCCCTCCGCCGTCCTCCACTCGATCTCGCCTTCGGTGGTGCCCTCCCACGCGACGGCGTCGGCGCCATGCCGGACCACCAGGTCCGCCACCACGCGGGGCGCGCCCGCCACCGAGAACCGTCGGTCCACGGGCTGGGCGCTGCAGTCGTCGTGGATCTGGACGAGCTCGTACGCCGCCCGATCCTCCGTCTCGAGGACGACCAGCGACGCGGCCATGGCGACCTTCCCTCCCGCGGGACAGCGCACCTCCGCTTCGAACTCCAGACCCCACGCGGCGCCGGGCGGCGACGCGGGTCGGGCCGGGAGCACGCTGGTGCTGTTGAAGGTGGCGAAGAGGATCACCTCGGCGAGCTCGGCGGCCTCGGCGTCGGTGAGTTCGGCGGTGGTAGGCGCCATCCCGACGCCGCATCCGGCCAGAGCCGGGACGAGGAGAACGGCGAGCGAACGACGCGATCTTCGCAGCATGGGGCTCCAGGCGGCCGAACAGATTCATCCCTTCACGCTTCAGGGAGTATCGGCCACTGCGGAGCCCCACTTGAGGGAGGCGCGCAGGCGCCCGTTCCGGGGTTATATATGGTAGTCCGTCGCACCCCGGCACACCGCATATCGTGCGTCCAAAGATCTACATCCTCGACGACGAACGCACGTTCTCGACGCTCCTCGAGGCGAATCTCGGGCGCGCCGGTGAATTCAAGACCCGGGTCTTCGACAATCCCTTGGATTGTCTCGAGGTCATGGCAGAGGAGATGCCCGACGCCCTCCTCACCGACCTCTACATGCCCGAGTTGGACGGGACCGAGGTCGTACGGCGCGTCCGGGCCACCTCGCCTCACCTCCCCATCTTCATGCTCACGGGGAAGGGAGACATCGAGACGGCCATCGAGGCCATCAAGGCCGGGGCCAACGAGTACCTCCTAAAGCCCATCAACGTCACGGAGCTCAGGACCCTCCTCCTCAAGGCTCTCGAGGCCAAACCCCTGCTCGAGGAAGCCACCCATCTCCGGAGGGAACGGAAGAAGAAGTTCGGCCTCACGGCGCTGGTGGGTGAGCATCCGAGGATGGACGCCGTGCGGGACTTCATCGAGGGCGTGGCCTCCGCCCCGACGGTCTCCGTCCTCCTCCTGGGCGAGAGCGGAGTGGGGAAGAACCTGGCGGCGCGGGTCATCCACCACGCCAACCCGAACGCCCAGGGACAGTTCGTCGAACTGAACTGCGCCGCTCTCCCGCCCAGCCTCCTGGAGGCCGAGCTCTTCGGGTACATGCGTGGAGCCTTCACGGACGCCCGGGAGAACAAACCAGGCCTGGTCGAAGTGGCCGACGGAGGTACCCTGTTCCTGGATGAGATCGCCGAGCTTCCCCTGGAGCTCCAGGTCAAGCTCCTCAACTTCCTCGAGTCGAGATCGTACCGGCGGCTGGGTGGTACGCGAGAGCTGTCCGTCGATCTGCGCATCATCACCGCCACGAATCGCCCTCTGGAAGAGCTCGTCGCCGAGAAGGCCTTCCGCCAGGATCTCTACTACCGGATCTCCGTGGCGACCCACACGCTGCCCGCCCTCCGCGAGATCGCATCGGACATCCCTCGCATCGCCGAGCACTTCTTGGAGAAGCTCGCGGCAGAGCTCGGCAAGGAGATCACGGGGTTGAGCGATGAGGCGCTCGAGATCCTCACCGGGTGGAGCTGGCCCGGGAACACGAGGGAGCTTCACAACGTCCTCGAGCGGGCCATGCTCTTCGCCAAAGGCCCCCTTCTCGAGGCCCGCGACCTTCCGCGGCTGACCCTCGGCGCCGTCCCCGGTGAGACGCCCTTCACCATCGCGCGAGGGCTGACCCTCAAGGAAGTGGAGCGCGAATACATTCGCGCCTCCCTAGCGGCCCACGGGGACAAGGTCGCCGAGACGGCCGAGAGCCTCGGAATCTCCCGTAAGAACCTCTGGGAGAAGCGGAAGCGCCACGGCCTCACCTGAGGCGCAGCGCGGCCCCGACCCACGGACCCGACGTCCGTTTTCCGTAACATTTCGCGTCCGATAACGGTAACGCGGCCCGATTCGGAGACATCCCGAAATCGTGGTTTTCCGCGTGGTTAAGCCACATCCCGGTATGGCACGGCCCCTGCCCTTCTACGCGTTCGAGCGCGTGATCTACATCACGCCACGAACTGCACGGAAGACACATGCCGAACGCCACCACCCACCCCACGCAGCTGCAGCAGCCGACCGGGCTCCCCGGCCGGCCGGGGTCGCGTGGTGGCCGTCGGGTTCGCAGCGGGCTCGGAGCCCTCCTGCGCCTGACACCGGTCCTGGTCCTGTGCTCGATGCTCCTGGCGCCGAGTGGGGCAGCGGCCCAGTCCCAGCTCGTGTGGGAGAACGTCTATGGCAACGGCGCGACGGCCACGCCGGTGGTCATCGACGGCACCACGGTCTCCATCAGCGGCGTCGACGCGTTCGGCGTTGGGAGCCCCGGCAACTTCACGGTGAACCACGCCACCCGTGGTGCTCACGCCGGCTACTGGGAGTCGGGCCTCGACGCCAACTCCCAGGCCGAGCTCATGACCATCGCCCTGGCGTTCAGCCAGCAGGTCGAGTCCCTCGAGTTCTCCCTCCTCGACATCGACACCAACTTCCAGTTCCACGACTCCATCACCGTCGTAGGCTGGAACGGGACGACGGCCTTCGCGCCCACCACCGTCGGCCTCGGCGGCTCCGTCGAGGAAGTGGACCCGGGTGTCTACTCGGGGCTCGCCAGCATCGGGAACAGCTCGGCCGACGCCAACGTCGACCTCCGCTTCGACCAGCTCGTCGACTCGGTCACGTTCGTCTACGGACCGGGCCCCAAGGCCAGTGCCGATCCCGCGCTGCAGGTCATGGGCATCTCGGACCTGTCCTGGACCCTCCCCTGCCTCTCTACGCTGGTCGTGAGCACCACCGCGGAGCTGCGCGCCGCCGTGGCCAATCCGTGTGTCCTCCTCGTGCTCATGAATCCGGGCTTGTACGACCTCACGGCCAGCGGCTCGGGGACCCTCGACATCGACCAGGACAAGACGCTCCGGAACGTCGGGGGCGGCGAGGTCGTCATCGATGGTGCCGGATCCTCCCGCGTCATCGATGTGAGTTCGGGCAACGTCGTCGAGCTCGACGGCCTCACCATCACGGGCGGCAGCACCGGCGGCAACGGTTCCGGAATCCGCACCCGCGGCGACCTCACCGTCCGCAACTCCACCGTGACGGGCAACGCCGGGAACCGGGTCGGAGGCATCTACCACCGCGAAGGCACGCTGCTCTTGCAGAACGTGACCGTCAGCGGCAACACCGGAAGCCGCGGCAGCGGTCTGGATCTCCGGGCGGGCGCGCGCCTCGAGCACGTCACCGTCGCCGATAACCAAGACGGCGGCGGCATCCGCTCCCGTTCCAGCTCCGTGACGCTGGTGAACACCCTCGTGGCCGACAACGTCGGCGGCGGGATCGAGGGCACCATCACGTCGCTGGGCGGCAACCTCGTGGAAGGTGGCTGCGCGGGGTGTGGAGCGTCCGACCTCACGGGCGATCCGGACCTCTTGCCGCTCACGCTGAACGGCGGCGATTCGAGGACGCACGCCCTCGCGCCCGCGAGCATCGCCATCGATGCAGCGAATGCCTCATTCGGCCTCCCTACCGACCAGCGCGGCGTCGGTCGGCCGGTCGGGGGCGGCTTCGACATCGGCGCGTACGAGGCTCCCGTGAACACCGCGGTGACCGTCACGGCCGACGCAACGACAGCCGACCGGCTCCCCAGCAACGGCACGACGTACGTCGAGACGTTCTCGGTGCTCAATACCGGCTCCAGCGCGTCTGCCTACGTCCTCGATGCGTCGACGTCTGCTACCGCCGTCGCCATCGACTCCATTCGGGGCCCGGGGCTCACCTTCGGTGCAACCGCAGACTCGGCCCGCACG
>CALJKZ010000661.1 GCA_937983085.1 uncultured Gemmatimonadales bacterium | reverse complement strand
GTTGAGATCCTCCTCGTGCGTCGCGGTAGGGAGCCTGGCAAGGGTTTGTGGGCTGTTCCCGGGGGAAAGGTCGAGCTCGGTGAGACCCTCGCCGAAGCAGCCACGCGCGAGGTCCAAGAGGAGACTGGCCTGTTGGTCGAGTTGGACGAAGTCATATGGGTCGGCGAGTCCATCGATGATCAGCACCATCTGGTTCTCATAGATTTCCTCGGTCAGGCCACGAGTGGTGAGCTGGTCGCAGCCGATGACGCAATGGAGGTTGCTTGGGTGCCGATAGTCGAGGCAAGCTCGCTCGATCTGACGCCAACGATGTACGAGCTGATCGATGTGCTCCTCGAGATGATGGATGAGGAATATGAGTGAAGTAGTTGATTTGTTGTCGGCGTTGATTCGCAACGAGTGCGTGAACGACGGGACGGTCGAGAGCGGCAACGAGTGGAGGTCGGTCGCCACTCTCCAGGAGTTCTTCGGAGTGGAGGGCCAGGTATTCGAACCGGCCCCGGGTCGACAGAGCCTCGTCTACCGGGTTGCCGGGTCCGATCCGGACGCAGCGTCGCTCGCACTGGTGCCTCATATCGATGTGGTTCCCGTGAACCGGGATTCGTGTTCGGTGTAGCCGTTCCAGGCCGTGGTGGATGATGGCTGGCTTTACTGACGTGGCGCACTCGACATGCTCAACTTGACGGCAGCGATGGCAATTGCGATCCGGCCATACCTGAGAGGCGATGAGCAGATGCCCGGCGACTTGGTGTTCGTCGCGGCGGCCGACGAGGAGTCTGGTGGTCGCTACGGTGCGGAGGCGCTGGTCAGGGACCATTGGGAGACTGTGAAGGCGGATTATCTGCTGACAGAGGTGGCCTACCCCCCGATGAACGGCCCTGACGGGAGCTTCGTGCCTGTCGCCGTGGGTGAGAAGGGGCCGTTCTGGACCGTGCTCCGTTCGAGCGGGACTCCCGGTCACGGCTCTGCCCCGTACGGCTCCGACAACGCGCTGCGCACCATGGCCGCGGCACTGCATGGAATCTTCGAATCGGATTCTCCGGTGACCATCTCGGCGGAATGGCGTGTGTTCGTCGGCTCACTGGACCTGGAAGGAGACCTCGCCAACCGCCTCGTCGATCCCGACCAGGTCGATGCAGCCATCGACGAGTTGGCAGTCGTCGATCCAACCTTTGCTCGGTACGCCCATGCGGCCACTCATCTCACTGTCTCGCCCAACCGTGCCATCGCCGGCGCCAAGACGAACACGATCGCTGACAGCGCCCGGTCGGAGGTAGACATTCGTGCCCTCCCCGGTACCGGTCGGGATGATGTGGACGTTTATCTACACAACACGATGTGGACGGCCTCCGATCACATCGAGCTGTAGCCCATCATGGACTTGGAGGCGAACTTCTCCAAACGACCCAGTCCTCTCTGGGAAGTGATCGCGGACTCCGTCGAGGAGATCGAGGGTCACCGGCGTCTCGTGCCGGCGATGATGACCGTGACGACCGACGCCCGTTTCTGGAGGGCCAAGGGCACGGTGGCCTATGGCGTCGGCCTCTATGACGACCGCATGGACTTCTCGGAGATGCTCGCTCTCTTTCACGGCAACGACGAGCGGGTGTCTCTGGCATCGGTGGAGAAGACCTCGCGTCTCTACGAGACGATCCTCGCCCGCTTCGGTCGTTGAGGCCCATGAGCCAGACAAGCCAAAGTCCGCCGGCAGGTTTTCTAGCGGGAGCTTGTGTGAGGGGTTGTTTGGGTGCGGGGGCCCCGGCGGACCGGCGCGGGCCGAGGCCGACACGGAGCTCGCCGAGGTCGAGGGATCGGCGCTCCTCTTCCTCGAAGGCGAGGTCGGCGTCTACTACAGCGAGGGACACCTCCAGCGGGCGAAGGATCTCCAGGCGGTCGTCGAGGACGCGAGCGACTACTTTGCCGTGCCCGAGGTCCTCGACCTGGCGCTGGAGCTGACGCTCGTCGTGCTCGACCCCGAGGACTGGGGAGCGGTGTCCAGGAGGCCCTACGGAGTGCCGCACGTCTGGGCTCTGCCGGACGAGCCCAAGCTGGCCTTCATGCCCGCCGCCGGGGAGTCTCCCATCGCCGCCTTGAATCTGGCCTTGAAAGAGCGCCTGCCGGCGGCGAGGCTCGAGGCTTTCAGCGACCTGGGCCTCTCCTTCGACGAAGCGGCGGTCCGCTTCGCCGACCTGATCCTGCTGCACGAGATCGGTCACGCCTATGCTTTCGGATACCTGACGTACTTCCCCCAGCGCTGGCTCAACGAGTTCCTCGCGACGTATCTCGCCTACGCCTACTTCTCGGAGCGCGATCCCGAGGCGGCGAAGCTCTGGGCAGCGATGAACGATGTGCTGGTAGAGGCCTCCGAGCACCCCCACACCACTCTCGCCGATTTCGACAGGCTCTACATACGGGGTGTCGGTCTGGAGAACTATGGCTGGTATCAAGGGAAGTTCCAACAGCGAGCGGCCGAAGTCTTCGAGGCCGCGGGGCCCGGCTTCCTGCACGCCTTCCGCGAGTCCTGGATCGAGACGCCGGACGCTCCGCCGGAGGATCCGCGGCGGCTCGGGCAGCTCGAAGCTGTCCATCCGGGCTTCACCGCGTGGGCGAGCGGTGCCGACGGGGACCTGGGAGCCGCTCCATGAGCCCCGAGATCCTCGGCATCCACCACGTCACGGCCATCGCGACCGACCCGCGGCGGAACCTCGAGTTCTACCGCGACGTCCTCGGCCTGCGCCTGGTCAAGAAGACGGTCAACTTCGACGATCCCGGCACCTATCACCTGTACTACGGCGACGAGCTCGGCCGGCCGGGCACGATCGTGACCTTCTTCCCGTGGCCGCTCGCCAAGCGCGGCAGCCGGGGAACGGGGCAAGCCACGGTGACGGCCTTCTCCGTCCCCGAAGAGTCGCTCGGCTGGTGGCGCGAGCGGTTGGAGCGCCAGGGCGTCGTGACCGACGACCCGACCGAGCGCTTCGACGAGGAGGCGCTGACGGTGCTCGACCCCGACGGGCTGAGGCTCGAGCTCGTCGCCCACGCCGGAGCGGCCGACCTGGCGCCCTGGGACGCCGGACCCGTCCCGTCGCCCTACGCCGTCCGCGGCTTCCATTCGGTGACCCTCTGCGAACAGGGGTACGAGTCGACCGCTCAGCTCCTCACCGCCGAGCTCGGTTTCCGCTCGGCGGGCGAGCTCGGCAACCGCTTTCGCTTCGAGATCGGTGAGCCCGGAGGTGTGGCCACCCGGGTCGACGTCGTCTGCAGCCCGGAGACCGGCAGGGGCCGCATCTCGGCGGGCACCGTCCACCACGTGGCCTGGCGCGTGGCGGGAGACGCCGGGCAGCTGGCGTTCCGCCAGCGCCTCGTCGACCGGGGCCTCGACGTGACCCCGGTCCTCGATCGCAAGTACTTCCACTCCATCTACTTCCGCGAGCCCGGCGGCGTGCTCTTCGAGATCGCCACGGATTCGCCGGGCTTCACCGCCGACGAGCCCGCAGAGCGGCTCGGGAGCGATCTCCAGCTGCCGCCCTGGCTCGAGCCGCGTCGGGAGCGGATCGAGGCGGCGCTGCCGACGCTGCGCGAGCCGCCCGAGTCGACACGCGTGGAACGGTCGTGAGTCGCGGGCATTGAATCGGGTGGCACCTTTCCAGGGAGCACCTTTCCAGGGGACCTCTCCCGCCTCCCCCGATGCCGCCGTTCAACTCTCGAGCCGCGCACGCCGTCGACCGGATACACTCCGGCCGATGGACTGATCCGCCCAGCGCGAAAGGGACAGCGCCGAGACGGGTGACCGACGAAACGCTCCTGGCGTCCCGGCAATCGTCGACCGTGGGCGACGACTCGGCGAGAGAGGTGCGGCATGGCGAGTGATGGCGACGCGATCTGGCCCGAGCTGGCTCTGGACGATTGGGAGCCGACCTACAAGACGCTGCACCGTTGGGCCCAGATGGTGGGCAAGATCCGTCTCGCCCAGACGGCACACCTGAATCACTGGTGGAACGTGACGCTCTACGTCACGCCGCGCGGCCTGACGACCTCCACGATGAATCACGGGGCGCGGCGTTTCTCGATCGATCTCGACTTCGTCTCCCACCAGCTCCGCATCGCGGCGAGCGACAGCGTCACTCACAGCCTCGATCTCGAACCGATGTCGGTCGCCGACTTCTACGAGCGCCTGATGGGGCTGCTCGAGGTCATGGACCTGGCCGTCTCGGTCTGGCCGGTGCCGGTCGAGGTGGTCGACCCGGTACCCTTTCCCGAGGACACCGACAACGCCAGCTACGATCCCGCTGCGGTCGAGCGTCTCCACGGCGTTCTCCTGCAGGTGGACAGGGTCTTTCACGCCTTCCGCGGCCGCTTTCTCGGCAAGGCCTCGCCCTCCCACTTCTTCTGGGGGGCGTTCGATCATGCGGTGACCCGGTTCAGTGGGCGCCGGAACCCGGAGGCGCCCGAAGACCCTGTGATGGGTGAAGGCTATTCGCACGAGCTGATCAGCCACGGCTGGTGGCCGGGAGGAGACTGGCCTCTCGGCGGACGGGTCGAGGCGCCGATCTTCTACGCCTACGCGGTGCCCGAGCCGGACGGCTTTCGGGAAGCCGATCTCGCCGAGGGTCACTTCGACGAGAGCCTGGGCGAGTACGTCCTCGACTACGACGCCGTGCGCGGCGCCGCCGATCCGGACCGCGTGCTGCTCGACTTCATGGAAGCCACGTACCGCGCGGGGGCGGAGGCGGCGCGGTGGGATCGGAGCTCTGGCTAGACCTCCGTCGTCTTCCACCCGCCCCGGCTGAAGAGCCAGAGGGTGAACAGACCCGCGGAGGTCTCCGAGACGAAGACGCCCCAGAAGACGCCGGAGTGCTGCCAGTCGAGTGGGATCGCCAGGTAGTACGACAGCGGAATCTGGATCAGCCAGAAGAAGACCAGGTTGATCTTGGTCGGCGTCGCCGTGTCGCCGGCGCCGTTGAAGGCCTGCACCGAGACCATCCACCAGCCGTAGACGAAGTACGAGTACGACAGGATGCGCAGCCATTGCGCGCCGATCGAGATGACGGCCGCGTCGCTCGAGAACAGCCCGATCAACTCACGGTCGTAGACAAAATAGAGCACCGACACGGCGACCATGAAGACCATGTTGTAGGCGCCGGTCCACCACACCGCCGACTCGGCCCGGTCCGGATGTCCCGCCCCGAGGTTCTGGCCGACGAGCGTCGCCGCCGCGTTCGACATGCCCCAGGCGGGCATCAGGGTGAAGAGCATGATGCGGATCGCGATCGTGGCGCCGGCGACGGCTTCGCTCCCGACCGAGGCGAGAATCCGCATCAGGAAGATCCACGAGGTCATGGCGACGATCATCTGCCCGACGCCGCCGCGCGAGGTCCGCAGCAGGTTGAGGACGATCTCACCGCGCCAGGCGATCTGCGAGAGCGCCACGCGGATGTGCGGGCTGCCCCGGAAGAGCACCCAGAGCTGGAAGGCGACACCGGTGCCGCGGCCGATCATCGTGGCGATGGCCGCCCCCTGGATGCCCAGCTCCGGAAAGGGGCCGAGCCCGAAGATCAGCACCGGGTCGAGCACGATGTTGATGCCGTTGGCCAGCCACAGCACCCTCATGGCGATGGCGGCGTCGCCCGCTCCCCGGAAGACGGCGTTGATCACGAAGATCAGCACGATGACCACGTTCGAGCCCAACATCCACGCGGTGTAGCGATAGCCGTGCGCCAGAGCCCATTCGTCCCCACCCATGAGGGCCAGCAGGTCCCGGGCGAAGAAGATCCCCACCGCGGCGAACGGCAGCGACGCGAGCACCCCGAGATAGATCGCCTGGGCCGCGGTGACGCCCGCCTCCTCCTTCTTCTTCTCGCCGGTGCGGCGGGCGACGAGTTGCCCGTCCTCGACGGCGATGCGTTCGGTGTGGCCCACACCCTCGAACGCCGAGTGCTGAAACCGCACCGGCCGCCGCTGCGTCGGAATCGACATCCCGTCGAGGTTCACCACGACCGGGTACGAGAACCCGAG
>CALJKZ010000660.1 GCA_937983085.1 uncultured Gemmatimonadales bacterium | reverse complement strand
ACCCGCGCTCGGGACCGTGAGGGATCGAGAATGGCACGGACCCGATCGGAAACGCCGCGCGGCTGGGCCATGGCCAGGGCGGCCCGAGGCACCCCGGCCGAGCCGGAGACCCCGCGCACCATGGCCACGAGGTCGGCGGCGTAGTCGCTCGGATGCCGGACCACCTCCAGTACCCGATCGTCGCACGCTCGCTCACTCTCGGCGCGGAGTCTCCGGCTCGCGACCCACACCAGCGGGTTGAACCAATGGAGCGCCCGGGCCAGATCTCCGACGAGGTAGGCCTCGCAATCCCGCCGCGCGATGTGGGCGAGTTCATGCAAAAGGACGCGGTCCAGCGTCGCCTCGGACCACTGCCGATACGCTTCGGGCAGGACGATGACCGGGCGAAGGAAGCCCCAGGTGGCCGGGACCCTGATCCGCCGGCTCACCACCAACGACACGGGACGACGCACACCCAGGGCCAGGCGGGCTCCATCGAGTCGCTGGAGTGCATTTGGCGATGGGGTCTCGACGTCGGAGGTGGTGATGCGCCGCGCGCGTAGATGACCGAACGCTGTGACGCACAGAAGGAGCGTCGCGACGGCGAGCCACACGGCGAAGAGGCCGTACGCCGACGCCACCGCGCCGATGGCACGGACAGCCGAGGTCGCCGCCCGGGGGCCGGCCGTGCCGGCCCCGAGCCCCATGGCGCCACCGCCACCAGCCATCTCCCGGTCGCCCGCGGAGGGAGCCGTAGAGGCCGAGCCATCCATCGCGGCCGAAGGAGGCGAGGCGCCGTAACCGTGGGGAGCCGCGCCCGTGGCTCCCCTCCTCCCCCAGGTAGCGGCGGCCTCAGACCTCACCGCTCGGGGCGCGATGGCTCGGGGCGCTGTGGCTCGGGACGTCGCAGTCATCGTGGCCGCGGGAGCCGTGGACGCCGGCGCATCGTCGACAGCCCACCCCGGGAGGGGCAGGGAGAGGCCGGCGGGGACCGGTACCTCCACACGTACCCCGGCGACCTCGAGTACCGGCATCGTGAGCAACCCGAGAAGGGCCGCCAGCCAGATGGAGTGTCGGAGGGAGGCGGACGCCTGTCGGAACGAGATCACCGCAACCCACGCCACGGTCAGAACACCCAGGCCGCCCATCGCAACTGCCGTCATCGTCGTCATCGTCCCTCCCTCCGAGCCTCTCGAATCATCGTCTCCAGACGCTGCAGATCGTCCTCCGATACGTCCTCGGCCATGTCCACGAGCGCGGCCATGGCCTTCGTGGGAGATCCATCAAAGAACGTGGTCAGGACCCGCTTCAACGCCGACGCACGGGCCTCGTCGCGGGACGTCGTGGGGCTGTAGACGTAGCGGGGCCCCTCACGCACGTGGGTGAGCTCACCCTTGTCCTCGAGGACGCCCATGAGCGCCCGCACCGCCGAGTAACTTGGAGCGTCCGGTATTTCATCACGGACTTCGGCGACGCTGGCGCGCCCCAGGCGGTAGACCACGTCCATGATCTGCCGCTCCCGCCGACTGAGACCTTCCATCCTCCGTCCACCCACGTCGTCATCCTCCCTGCTGCGTTCTGCTGGTTTTTCAGCATACCGCTAATTTTTTAGCACCGCAAGGAGGGACCCCGCAGTCGACGTGTCGCCGGCCGCCTACCGGTCGGTCAGGCGTGGACCGCGTCCACGAGCCGGGCGACGGCCTCATCCAAGGCTCCCTTCAGCGGCCCGATCCCCTCGGGGTCCTCCGCCCACGAGATGAGGCGCACGCCCAGGACTCGTGCCTCCGGGCCTGCTCCGAACGCCTTGAGCTCGAGCACGCCGTCCACGTCGTCCAGGGTCACCGAGACCTCGTGATCGGTCAGAGCGAGAGCGCGACCGCGATGCCGTCCAGCCCCGCGAATGTCGAGCTCCACGGGACCGTCAAGGTCGATGTCCCGGGCGCTCCGGGTCAGCCAGCTGTCGAGGCCCGCTGCGGCCAGGTAGCGCCCTTGGAGCAGATCGGCATACTCGAAGCGGGCCGGTCGGAAGACCACGTGGGTGGCCTTCGGCTTGCCGAAGTGGTTCTCCACATAGTGCCCGAGGAGAGCGAGGGCCATCGACCAGCCCGAGTCGATCCCCTGGACGATCTCCGAGTCCGGATCGGCCGATCCGAAGCCCGAGTGCACGAGGCGCAGCACGGTCGTGCCGCCCTCCGTGCGGATCTCCACGGTCTGGCGGAAGGCCCGTCCATCCATCTCGCCGTCCAGGACCAGGCGCTTCGGCGCGTCGACCTCCACGACCCGATACCGATGCTCGCCGTGCCCGTGGAACTCGTGGACGAGCTCCCCACCCGGCTCGACCTCGCCATGGGCATCGTCGGCGAACCAGTTGCGGACATGGGCCGGTTCCGCCCAAGCCGCCCAGACCTTCTCGGGAGGGGCCGAGATCCGGATCTCCCGCTCGTCGCTCCAGCGTTCGTCGCTCATGATGGTGTGGGGTTGAGGGTGAGGGTCAGCCGGAAGGGCTCGGCCCGGGATTCTTCAGCTTCGTCGGTGTCTCCCTCGTAGGGGGTGGAGTGGCGCGCCACCACGTCGGTGAGGGCCCGCACGAGGGCGTCGGCGAAGGCTCCCCGCTCCGCCGCGTCGCGGAAGCGCAGCTTCGTGGACAGGGTCAGCGTGGGAAGTCGCTCGTCGTTGTCGGTGCGTCGAGCCAGGACGCCGGCAAGGTCGTTCTGGACCTCGTGGAGTGCGCCCACCAGATACGACGCGCTTTCCCGATCGGCAGCCGAGTCGAGGCCCGCGGCGAGATCGCCGAGGAGGGATGGCGCCAGGGTGTATGAGGCCGCGGAGGCCCGGTACGTCTTGTCGATCCTCGCTCCCTGCCGACCGACCTCCACGTCTTCGAGGAGGCCTGCTTCCACCAACTGGCGGACGTGGTACCCCACCTTCTGGCGGGTCTCTCCCAATTGATCGGCGAGATCCACCGCCGTGACCGGACGCGCCGCCAGCTCCAGGAGGCGCCGGCGAGGTTCCTTGAGGAGTGCGACAGCCGACGACGGATCGGTGATGATGGACAGCGCGGCGTCGGGCTCGGTGCTCTGGGCTGGTATGTGCATGAACGGACAAATAATTTTGTCCGTCTCGAATGTCAAGCCCGAGCCAAGCCTCCAGGGAATTGTCCTCTAGGCCGAGGCCGCGTCAGCCGGTGGTGGAGTGGAGCGCGAAGGCGGCGCCCTGGGCGTCCCTGCAGTGGGCGACCATGTCGCCACCGGGGACCTCCATGGGACCGTTCCACACCTCGCCTCCGTGTTCGGCCACGGCGGCGGCGGCGACCTCGATGTCCGCCACGCGAGCGTAGTACATCCACGTCGGCGGCGGCATGTCGGGGCTGCGGTTCATCATGCCCCCCAAGGTCACGCCGTTCCGTCCATACATCTGGTAGATGCCGGCCTCTCCCATCTCCATCTGGTCCATGGCTTCCCAACCGAACAGCTCGGAATAGAAGTCCAGCGCTTCGGTCATGTCGTTGGTGTACAGCTCGTGCCAAGAGAAGTGGCCCACCGGCGCCGGCCCCTCGTCGAACGGCGTCCACTGCTCGGGCTGGTAGACGGCGATGACGGCGCCGCACGGATCGGCGAGGACCGCGAAGGTCCCCACGTTGTCCAACTGCATCTCCATCATGACGGTGCCGCCGAGGGACGACGCCTTCTCTCCCGTGGCCTTGGCGTCGGGGGTGGAGACGTACGCCAACCAATGCGGGGGCGCTCCACCCTGCACCGCCTCGTCGGGCAGCTTCACCACGCCGCCCAGGGGCGTCTCTCCGTTGACCCACATGGTGTAGGGCTCGGTGGAGCCCTCGAAGGGCATGGTGGTCCATCCCACCACGGGCCCGTAGAAGTCGGGCGCCCGATCCGGGTCCGGGGTCATGAGATCGTACCAGCAGAATCGTCCCAGGGGGGTCTCGCTCACGGTGGCCTCCGTCACGGTCCGGGATTGAAGAGGAAGAAGTCGTAGATGGCGCGAGCGGCATGCGCAATGGCGCGCTCCCTCTCCGGCACGGGAATCGTCGAGTCCTTCACGAAGACGGCGGCCACGACGTGCCCGCCGGCACCCGGCAGGTAGAGGATGCCCACGTCGTTGGTGGTGGCCCCGATGGTACCGGTCTTGTGGGCCACCGTCGTCCCGGGTGGCAGGAGGCCCTTGAGTCGACCCTCTCCGGTTTCCACCCGCCGAAGGATGTCGAGGAGGAGTTCGGTACTCTCCCGGGTCACTGCGCGCCCGTCCCAAATGGCCTCCAGCAGATCACCCATGGCCCGCGGTGTCGAGGTGTCGCGAGGGTCGGCAGGGAAGGCGGCGGCGGCCCGCTCCCGCGTCTCGGGGTCGAGGTCGTCGGCGAGCCGGTTCCACTCGTCGGGTGTGACGTCGCCGTCGGCGGGCACGCCCGTCACCCCCACCCAGTCGGCAATGAGCACGGAGGTGGGACGGTCCACACGGATCCCGTCGATGCCCAGCTGCCGCATGCGACGGGTCACCGCGTCGCCTCCACCCGCCGCCCGAAGCGTCATGTCGGTGGCGCTGTTGTCGCTGATGAGGAGCATGA
>CALJKZ010000659.1 GCA_937983085.1 uncultured Gemmatimonadales bacterium | reverse complement strand
ATGTCGCGGATGGTGGGCATGTCGCAGTACTCGACCCGCCGCCCCAAGGCGTAGGCCATGAGGTTACGGGCGAGGGTCCGACGGAAGACGGTGGGCCTTTGCAGGATGACCGCGCGCAGGCCGGCAGGTCCTTCGATGGGGCTTCCGTCGTACAGCTCGCCACGCGGGTCGATGGCGTTGAGGTTCTCCTTGATCCGCCATGCCCCGGTGACGTCGAAATTGTCCAACGCCAGCCCGATGGGGTCGATGACCCGGTGGCACGACATGCACGCCGGGTTGGCCCGGTGCATCTCGAGTCGCTCCCGGGTGGTGAGCCGTCGGGAGCCCTCGTTGGACTCGGTCTCCTCCAGCGTCGGCACAGCAGGAGGCGGTGGCGGTGGCGGACTTCCGAGGAGGACCTCCATGACCCACTTCCCGCGGAGCACCGGCGACGTCCGGTCCCCGTGGGACGTCATCATGAGGGTGCTTCCGTGACCGAGAAGTCCCCGACGGTTCTCGTCGTCGAGGGTCACCCGGACGAAATCGTCGCCGGTGACGCCCTGGATGCCGTAGTGGGCGGCGAGCTGCTCGTTGACGAACGTGTAGTCCGCGGAGAGGAGGTCGAGAACACCTCGATCCTCCTGGACGACGGTGTGGAAGAGCAGCTCCGTCTCGCGCTCCATGGCCTCCTTCAACTGATGGTTGAAGTAGGGATAGAGCTGGGCGTCGGGATTGATCTTCTCGAGATCCTGAAGGCGCAGCCACTGGTTGGCGAAGCGGGTCGCCAAGGCCTCGGCCCGGGGATCGGCCAGCATCCGTCGGGCTTGCCGTTCCAGTTCGTCGTCGTCGGCCAGGTCCCCGTCTTCGGCGGCGCGTACGAGCTCGTCGTCGGGGGGCGTGGCCCAGAGGAAGAAGGACAGGCGAGACGCCAGATCGAGGGCATCCAGCTCGTAGATCTCACCCGGTTCGACCCCTTCCGGCGTGCGCTCGAGGCGGAAGATGAAGCGGGGGCTGGAGAGCATGGCCCAGATGGAGTTCCGGATGCCGATCTCGAAACCGCCCTGCTCGCGGCCCTCCCGGTAGAAGAGGAGGAGCTCGTCGACTTCGTCGTCGCTCACCGGGCGGCGGAAGGCTTCGGAGGCGAGGCTGCCGATGATGTCCCGCGCGCACGGCTCCTCTTCATCGGGCGCGGTGGGCCGGCAACGGAAGATGCGGCGACGGGCGGGGGTGTCGGAGACTCCGGTGACGGCGAACGGGCCGCTGACGGACAGGTCACGGAGATGGGGCATCGTCGTGACCCCGTACCCGACGCCCATGTTGGGATCCGCCAGGGTGAAGTCCAGCGGAGTGATGAGGTCGGTGACCGGCCCCTCGCGCTCCAGGATGAACGCTGCGGTGACATGCTGGGGGCCGGCGCGCACGTGGATGGGCGGCGTCTCCCAGCGGAGGCCCGTCGGGTCCCCTTCGGTCATCCAGCGGTCAAGCTCCAGCAAGGCGACCCGCTCGCTGTTCACCGCGACCTACCTGGTCTGCGTTCCGGCGGTGAGGCCGAAGAGCTGACCGTCGGGGCTCGGGTGCATGTCCAGCTCGAAGACGTACTCGCCGTCCGCCGGGAAGTTGTGGGTCACGGAGATGCCGCCCCGGGTGCCCAGGGGCGTCCCCTCGACATGATCCACCTGCGATACGGTCTTGGGGACCTTGTAGACGGTGGTGGACGGCGACGCGTAGACGTCACCCACTGCGTCGCGGCTCACCTGGGCCGCCGCCCTCATGTAGCTCTCGAGGAGGGTGGCAGAGAGGATCTGTGTGTCGGCGATGTTGTCGAAGTTGTCGCTCAGCGTCTCGGTGGGCAGATACGCCGAGGCGTCGATGCGGATGCCGAAAAGGTCCTCGATGGACGCTTCGTACTCGGCGCGATTGAGGCGCTGGAAGCTCCGTCGGCCCGGGTCCGGATTGTCACGCGCCGTAGCGTCGAGACGATCCTCGAGGCTCGCCGCCAAGGCGCTCAACGAATCCTCGGGCGGACGCCGGACACCGACGGGGGGCATCATGCCCGCGCGTAGCTTGTGGATCATCCGCTCCGCGATGTCCGCGCTCGCCTCCGGCGTGCCGACGTCGAAGCCTTCCAACGAGAGATTGCCCCGAAGGCGACGCTCGTTGTGGCAGCGCACGCAGTACTCCTCGACGAGCTGGTTCAGCTCGTCGGTCCCCGCCGGGACGTCGTGCACGGCCTCGGCGGAGGCGACCCTGGGGTCGATGGAGGGGGGGGACTCCGGTGTGTCGGAGCCCGTCCAGCCGACGAACCCGAGGAGGATGAGGCCCGCCGACACGGGGCCGAGTGGAGAAACGTTCATGAGGCGAATATGCGGGCCACCCCCCGCACGGGCCAGGGATCTGCCGGCTCAGTCGCCGCCGGTTTCCCCCACGATCTCCGCGGCTCGAGCCCGTGCCTCTTCTACGAGACGCGTGGCCCTGGCGTCCGCCTCGGTCTCGATCTGCGTTGCACGCTCATCCGCCTCGCTCCGCAGCCGGTCGGCTGCTCGCTGCGCGGCTGCTCGCTCCAGGGGGTTCAAGGCGCGGGCCAAAAGCTCGTCCGCGGCCCGGTCCCCTTGGGCGCGGACCTCCGCGGCGGCGCGAGCCGCTTCGGCCCGCACGGTCTCGGCCTGCCGCTCGGCGGCGGCCACCACGCTGTCGGCCCGGGCCTGGGCACGCCGGCGGGCTTCCGCCGCCGTTGAATCGGCTTGTGCCCGAGCGTCGTCGATCCGGCGTTGGGCGGCTTCACCAGCGGCGTCCGTCACCGCGGTTCGGGCCGATTGACCCAGATCGGCCACGCCCACGTCCAGGGACGGCTCTCGAACGAATCCGGTGGCCTGGACGCGGACCGGGACGGGATCGACGGTGGCCAACCTGGACGCCAGCGGGCCCGCCCGAGCCGTAAGCCCGTCGAGAACGCTCCCGGCGAGTCCGCTTCGCGGAATCTCCACCGTCAGCCCGTAGTCGATGGATTGGTCGATTCCGTTGGATCCGGCTACCTGCACGCCGATCCCCGCGACGGACACCCGGAAGGGATCCACGACCATCCGACCGTTCTGGATCCGCACGCTCGACCGGACGGCATCCACCGTGGGATTCGAGAACCGCGACAGCTCGAGTCGCTCGGCGAGCCGTTCCAGGAGAGGGAAGCCTTCAACCTCCACGGGTGAGGTGGAAAAGCTCCCGTCTCCGTTGAGCACGGTCAGGTCGGGGCTGAGGTTCTGGCCGAGGGCTCCGTCGAGGGCCATCTCCGTGCTGAACGTACCTCGGGCGTACTCCGCGATGGGCGCCAGCCTGCTGAACGACGGCAGAGCCACGGCAGTCTGGCGGATGTCCAGACTGTCGAGACCCACGGTGAGACCGAACTTGGGCCGTGCCGGGTCAAGCGTCTCGTAGTATCCGTCCAGCGCGATGCGTCCGCCGAGGCCACGGAGTCGGAAGCCGTCGAAGACCATCCGCTGGTCGCGCACGACGGCCTGTCCGCGCGCCTCGGTGAAGGTGAGGCCGTTCATCACCAACTCTGCGATGGAGCCTTCCAGCGTCATGTCGATGCCGGACGGCACCGGAATCGCGTCCACGGCCTCTCCGGACCGCCACTCGTCCAACACCAGTCTCCGGCTCTCGAAGCGTCCGGTGCCCGCGAGGGCCCCCTCGCCCATCATGTAGCCCAGGAAGTTGTCCAGGCGCGCGGTCGCTCGCACGTCGCTGCTCCCCAACTGAGCGTCCAGCGTCGTGAGCTCGGCGGCGCGAGGCGACAGCGTCAACTCCAACGCGCGGACGTCGACGGGCTGGCGGAGCGCGTCGCCCCGCAGCGCTACATCCGCAGCGGTGACGGTACCTTGGGCGTCGACGCGGTCGTAGCGTCTTGCGGCGAGATCGGACCGGCGGGCTCGGACCGACGCGTTCGCCGTGACCACACCCGACAGTCCTTGAAGGCCGTCCAACCTCACCGTACGGGCCACATCGGCCAGGTTCACCGTCCCGTCGACCCGCCCATCCACGGCGGGGGCCGAAACCGGCGTGGGGACACGCGCCGAGGCATGGAAGGGGTCGGACCCGAACCGCACCTGGAAGGCCGTGGGGTCCGCGGG
>CALJKZ010000658.1 GCA_937983085.1 uncultured Gemmatimonadales bacterium | reverse complement strand
TCTATCTGACGCTCCGCGACTCGCTCTACGCCCGCGTGGCGCTGATGTTCGCGGACCCGCGGTGCGACTCCCTGACCCGGGACCTGGTGCGGGGGTTCCTCACTGGTAGGCCACCGAACGAACCGACCAGCTGACTCGGCGACTGCCCTTGGCGGCGGCCAGCCGTTCCCCGGGCGGCTTCTGCGCTGGTGCCGCCTCGCCGCGGCGGGTCTGATTGCGCGCGCGTTCCGGCTTGACCGCGCCGCGGCAGACCGATAACGTTTCATGAAGTGATGAAGCGTAACGGCTCCGCGACGATGCAACGCCGCGCCACCGACGGCGTCTGCGAGATCGACTGCGTCGATCCGCAGGAACTCGCTGCCGCCAGGGATCGACTTCCGCCAGCCCAGGCTCTTCGCAGCACCGCGGACGCGTTCAAGGCACTCGGCAACCCGAGCCGCCTTCGAATCCTGATCGCGCTCGAAGGCCGAGAGCTGTGTGTCTGCGACATCTCGGAACTGCTCGGAGTCTCGATGTCCGGCACCTCGCAGCAGTTGCGGACGCTCCGATCGCTCGGGGCGGTCGACTACCGCACCGAGGGCAAGCTCGCGTACTACACGCTCGCTGATCCGTTCTGGCTCCGACTCGCCGAAGAGATGATCGAGAAGCTCGGCGGCGTCGCGACTGCAACGAACGGGGCGAGCCGGTGATTCGGGCTCTCGCCATCTTCCTCATCGTGTGGGCGCAGCTCTTCGTGGGCTGTCTGCAGAGCAACTTCGTGCTCTGCGTGCACGAGGATGGCAGCACAGCTATTGAGCTCGCGTCCGCGCGTTGCTGCGACGTCGACCTGAGCTGTTCACCGCCGATCGCCGACGACGGGTGCAGCCACGAAGCGAATGAGAACGACGCCGTTGGCCAGGGCGAAGACGACTGCTGTCAGGATTTCCTTCTACAGCAGCCGCAGCTGACGATCTCGCCGTCGGACGCTACACCCGACCACTCTCATCATGAGGTGGCGCAAGCGACACGCGCCGTCCTCCCAGCCTCACTGACTGCCGCGCCCCCGATGGTCCGGAGTCCACTCGTCGGGGACCGCGGTCCACCGCGCCCCGACATCGTCAGACGCTGCCTGCGGACCGTTCGGCTCCGCTGCTAGCCAACCTCCAGCCCGACTACGAGCCATCGGCTCGTAGTCGTTCCCGCTCGTCGCACTAGGCCAAGCGCAGTTCGCGCACGGCGTTGCGGAGCAACCTGCTGGAGGACTCTCATGTTCGTGTTGCGTAGATGGTTCGCGGCGATCCTGCCGGCGATCCTCGTTTCCGGGTGCGTCTCGTATGCGCCACACCCCCTCGTCCCAGACGACGAGCTAGCGGCGTTGCGGAGTGCAGCGCTCGACGACTTGGTCATCGAGCACGCGACACCAGGTGACGGGCCGCTCCCCGACATGATGTCCTTCGACCTCGCGGATGGGCTGAACGAGGCCGAGCTGGTCGCCGTCGCGCTGACGCTGAACCGCGAGCTCCGTGCACGTCGTCTCGAGATCGGTGAAGCCGAGGCCCTGCTGGTCGGAGCCGGTCTTCTGCCGAACCCGGAGGTCGGCGTTGCCTGGCGCGGCGGCATCGGAGGAGCCGACGGGCACTCCGTCGATGCGGACCTGCTCATGGACCTCCTTCAGCCCTGGCAACGCGAGGCACGAGAGGCCGTTGCAGCCGCGCACATCGAGACCGTGAGGGCGGCGATCGTGAGCGACGAGTGGCGGCTCGTTCGCGAGACGCGCCTGAGGCTCCTGGCTGTGAGGGCGGCCGTGCAGATCGCGGACATGCTCGACGAAGCGGTCGGCATACGGAGTCGGATGCTCGACCTCGCCCAGCGAAGCAGAGACGCGGGTGAGGGCACCGATCTGGACGTGTCTGCGGCTGAGCTGGAGCTGGCCGAGATGCAGCGAGATCAGCGCTTCGCGCTTGCGGAGGCGGCGGCAGCAAGACGCGATCTGAACGCGCAGCTCGGACTTCCTCCCGAGTACGAACTCCATCTCACGGACGCAGACGCGCGAGTTGAGGTGGCAGTGTTCTCCGACCCGACGAACACCGAACTCGAGCAGCGCGTCCTCGCCGGGCGGCATGAGCTCCGTGCGCTCGAAGCGGCGTACGAGGAAGCGGAGCAGCAACTCCGGCTCGCAGTCCTGGGCCAGTACCCGAGCCTGAAGCTCGGCCTCGGCTTCGAACGAGAGTCCGAGGGTGACTCGTTCCTGGGTCCTGCGGCCGGCCTCGAGATCCCCATCTTCGATCGCAACCAGGGAGAGATCGCGGAGCGGCTCGTCGCGAGGGATCGCGCACGAGCCAACTACGTGGCGACTCTGCACCAACTCCGTGCGGAGGCGTACGAGTCGCGAGCGCATCTGCGAACTGCTCGCGCGGAGATCGAGGCTCAACAACGGGACGTGCTCCCGAGGGTTCGGCGCAACCAGGACCTCATCGAGCGGGCATTCCGTGCCGGCGAGTTGCGGGTCCTCGACTGGGTTGCCGCCCAGCAGAGAGCCCTCCGTGCACGCAGGACGTTCCTCGAGACCCTGCTGCGCTACCAGCGCGGCGTCATCGAGGTGGAGGCCGCGACCGGCATGCCGCTGTCGCAGCCGGTCTTGCTCCCATCCGACCAACAGGCAGAAGTGAAAGGGACACGGGATGAGTGAAACGAAGTCGCGACTCAGAACTGTGCTGGCGGACCACGGCGCTACGGCTCTTGTCCTCGTGGCATTGGCTGCGGTTGCTGTATGGGGACACCACACCGGCTGGAAGGCTCCGGGCTTCTCGGAGCTGGCCGGCTCCGACGCGGTCGCAGAGACCGAGGACTGGTGTGAGGCCCATGGCGTACCGGACTCCAAGTGCCTCGCCTGTAACCCCGAACTCGCCGGTGACGACCCGACGGATTGGTGCACCGAGCACGGCGTTCCCGAGTCGAAGTGCACGGTCTGTCACCCGGAGATTCTGACCGGCGCTGCGGCGGCCGACTGGTGTCGCGAGCATGGCGTGCCGGAGTCGCAGTGCACGCTCTGCCACCCGGACGTCGCCTACAAGGGGGACGTCCCCGGGTCGGATGACACGCCCACCGTCTCGGCGGACCCGAACGCGGATCGCTCCGAGAACTCGGCGACGTGCCAGACGCACCTCGTACGCATCCAGTTCGCGACCGCCGACTCCCTCCGGAAGGCGGGAGTCGAGTTGGAGAAAGTGCGAGAGCGGCCGGTGTCCGCGTCGGTAGGTGCTCCAGGCGAGATCCGGTACGACCAGACTCGTGTGGCGCAGCTCGCGGCACGGGCAGACGGCATCGTCTGGCGCGTCGACAAGGAGATCGGCGACAGCGTCAAGAAGGGCGACCTGCTCGCGCTCGTTGACGCAGCGGAGGCGGGCGAGGCGAAGTCGGCCTTCCTCCGGGCTCTCGCGCTCACTGACGTTCAGGCCGCACGCATCGAGCAGCTCCGCGCCTCCCTCCAGTTGACGGAGGAGGTGGTGGCCCTCAAACGTCGCGGCCTCGATCGCGTGACGACTTCGACGAAGGAGGGCTTCCGATCGCAGGGCGACCTGCAGGAGGCAGAGACGGCCGTCGCAGAGTCCAGAGTTGACGTGCAGCAACAGCGGGCCGAGCTCCAGGCCGCCGAAGCCGCGCTTCGTGAAGCCCGGATCGCGGTCTTCACCTCGCAACAGAAACTCACAACGCTGGGGCTCCCGGTCGACCTCGCAGCACTGAAGGGACACAGCGATGACGAGTTGATCACGCGCGTGCGTTTCCTCGGTATCCCGGAAGAGACCACCAAGTCTCTGGACGCCGTGGCGACGGCCAATCTCGTTCCTGTGGTGGCGCCCTTCGATGGCGTCGTCGTGGCCCGCGAGGTCGTGGAGGGCGAGTCCGTCGACTCCTCTGCACCGATGTTCATCGTCGCGGACCTGAGGCGCATGTGGCTCGTTCTCGACGTGCGACAGGAAGAGGCTTCGAGGATCGCCGTCGGGCAGAAGGTCGTCTTCCGCAGCGACGGAGATCGCGACGGCGCCGTGACCGGCGACGTCGCTTGGATCAGCTCCGAGGTGGACGACACGACGCGCACCGTGAAGGTGCGTGCGACGGTCGAGAACCCGGATGGGCACCTGCGGGCGAACACGTTCGGCACCGGTCGCATCGTCGTGCGGGAGAGCCCGACGGCGGTCGTCGTCCCGACCGAGGCCCTGCACTGGGAAGGCTGCTGCCACGTGGTGTTCGTCCGGATGACGGACGAGATCTTCCAGACCCGCAAGGTCCGCGTCGGGACACGGACCGCCGGGCTGGCGGAGATCACCGTCGGGCTGCTCGCAGGCGAGGTCGTCGCGACGACCGGAAGCCACGTTCTCAAGTCCGATCTGCTCAAGAGCAAGCTCGGCGCCGGCTGCGTAGACGACTAAGTCGAGACCCCAAGGAGATCCCATGCTCAACCGGATCATCACGTGGTCTCTCGGCCACCGCTTCATGGTCATCCTCGGCACGATCGCCTTCATCGTGCTGGGGCTGTACTCGCTGCAGCAGCTCGAGATCGACGCCTTCCCCGACACGACCCCGGTGCAGGTGCAGATCAACACCGTCGCGCCGTCGCTGTCACCAGAGGAGGTGGAGAGCCAGCTGACGTTCCCCGTCGAGCAGGCGATCAGCGGGCTCCCGGGCCTGTCGGCCGTTCGCTCGATCTCGAAGTTCGGCCTGTCGCAGGTCGTGGTGATCTTCGAAGACGGAACGGACATCTACTTCGCGCGGCAGCTCATCATGGAGCGCCTCAGCACAGTCGAGTTGCCCGAGGGGATGCCTCGACCGGAGATGGGGCCGATCTCGACCGGCCTGGGCGAGGTCTTCCACTACGTGGTGTCGAGCAAGGGGCACGATCTCACAGAACTCCGGACGATCCACGACTGGCAGATCAAGCCATGGCTCCGGACGGTCCCGGGCACCGCCGAGATCAACAGCTGGGGCGGCTTCGAGAAGCAGTACCAGGTCCGCATCGATCCGACTCGGCTGATCAAGCACGGCATGGTGTTCGACGACGTCGTGGAGGCCGTTGAGGACAACAACCTCAACGTCGGCGGCGGCACCGTGTCCATGTCAGGTGGCGCCCTCCTGGTTCAGGGGATCGGCCGAACGACCAACGCGAACGAGATCGAACAGATCGTCATCACGGCGAAGGACGGAGTGCCGATCCGGATTGGCGACGTGGCCGACGTGGTCATCGGCCACGAGGTGCGTCGTGGCGCCGTCACAGCCAACGGGCAAGGCGAGGTCGTCCTCGGCCTCGGCTTCATGCTCATGGGCGAGAACAGCCACGACGTCACGTGGCGACTCAAGGACCGCTTGGAGGAGGTGAAGGCCACCCTGCCGCCCGGCGTCGAGGTCCAGACGGTCTACGACAGGACCGAGCTCGTCGACCATGTGATCAACACGGTGCAGGGCAACCTGTTCGAGGGCGGCCTGCTCGTCATCGCCGTGCTGTTCATCTTCCTCGGCAACCTGCGAGCGGGGCTCATCGTCGCCCTCTCGATCCCGATGTCGCTGCTCTTCGCATTCAGCGGAATGCTGCGATTCGGAATTGCAGGCAGCTTGCTCAGTCTCGGTGCGCTCGACTTCGGACTGGTCGTCGACAGCTCGGTCATCATGATCGAGAACGTCGTCAGACGCGTCGCGCAAGGCGATCCAACGAAGTCACGACTCGACATCGTGCGCGACGCTGCGATCGAGGTCCGAAGACCGACGATGTTCGGCGAGCTGATCATCATGATGGTCTACCTCCCGATCCTCACGCTGGAGGGCGTGGAGGGCCGTCTGTTCCAGCCGATGGCGCTCACCGTCATCTTCGCTCTGTTCGGCTCGCTCGTGCTGTCACTCACTCTCATGCCGGTGCTGGCGAGCCTGCTGTTGCCGAAGAAGATCAAAGAGCGAGAGCCGATCGTCGTACGGGCTGCTCGGTGGATCTACGAGCCAGTGCTCCGCTTCGCTCTTCGCAGGCGCATGGCCGTCATCGGCTTCGCGGCGTGCGCCCTCTTGCTCTCCGGGATCTTGGCCAGGGGCCTCGGCTCGGAGTTCGTGCCGAAGCTCTCCGAGGGCGCCATCGTCGTGAACGTCGTGCGGTTGGCCGGCACGGATATCGACGAGTCGGTGCGCTACAACACGCAGATGGAGAAGGCGCTGCTCGCCGCCTTCCCTGACGAGATCGAGCACGTGTGGTCGCGCATCGGAACCGCCGAAGTCGCGACCGACCCCATGGGCGTCGAGCTGACCGACATCTTCATGTCGCTGAAGCCACGAGACAACTGGACACATGCGACGACGCAGTCGGAGTTGGTGTCCTTGATCCAGCGCGAGCTCCGCGACATGCCCGGGCAGAACATCGCGATGACGCAGCCCATCGAGATGCGGATCAACGAGATGATCTCCGGGGCCCGCTCCGACGTGGCGGTCAAGCTGTTCGGCGACGACTTCGACGTCCTCGTCGAGAAGGGCAGCGAGATCCAAGGCGTGCTGCGCTCGATCTCCGGGTGCGTCGATCCGTCGACCGAGCAGATCACCGGACAGCCGGTGCTGCAGATCAAGGTGCGACAGGAAGAGCTCGCTCGCTACGGCGTGCCTGCCCGAGCCGTCCTCGACCTCGTCGAGTCCCTCGGCAGCAAGCCCGTGTCGGAAGTGCTGGAAGGCCAACTGCGTTTCCCGTTGGTGATCCGTCTGCCCGAGAAGTACCGGGACAGTCCGGACACGATCGGCAAGATCCTCGTCGCCACACCGTCAGGCGAGAGGGTGCCACTCTTCCGGCTCGCGTCGATCGAGACGGTCGAGGGACCGTCCACGATCACGCGAGAGTGGGGCCGCCGCAGGATCACCGTCCAGTGCAACGTTCGCGGCCGCGACGTGGGGAGCTTCGTCGAGGAGGCCCAGAAGGCGATCGCCGAGCGGATCGAGCTCCCGGCAGGGCGTTACGTCATCGAGTGGGGCGGTCAGTTCGAGAACCTCGACCGTGCGCAGACGCGCCTGATGATCGTCGTCCCCGCAGCGCTGGCTCTGATCTTCATCCTGCTCTACATGTCGTTCGGCTCCGTTCGACTGGCGATGCTCGTGTTCACGGGAGTTCCGCTCGCCGCGACGGGCGGCGTTGCGGCGTTGTGGCTCCGTGACATGCCGTTCTCGATCTCTGCGGGTGTCGGCTTCGTCGCCGTCTCCGGCATCGCCGTCCTGAACGGTCTCGTGATGACGACGTTCATTCGGCAACTCCGTGCACGGGGGATGGAGCTTGGCACTTCGATTGTCGAGGGCTCCCTCGTGCGCTTGAGACCGGTCCTCATGACCGCCGTGACGGACGTCTTCGGCTTCGTCCCGATGGCGCTCGCGACCCAGATGGGAGCGGAGGTGCAGAAGCCCCTGGCCACCGTTGTGATCGGCGGCGTCATCAGCAGCACGTTCCTCACGCTCCTCGTCCTGCCCGTCCTCTACGGCTGGTTCGAGCCCAAGTCGGCGGCACTCGACGGGGAGCACGACCTTGATCCTGAGCAACTGCCGATGCCGGCAGTTGCTGCGTCCTAGACCACTCATCCGATAAGGAGAATGCGATGATTTCGAAGACCAAGTTGGTTGGAGCAGCGTGTGCCCTCGTCATGGCATGCGCAATGCTCTCGGGCTGCGGGGACGGCGCGTCCTCGGACTCCCCCGAGCGGTCAGACCCCGCCGTGAAGGAGCCCGTCAAGCCGTTGCTGCAGAGGAAGGAGATCGCCGACTGGTGCCCCGAGCACGGCGTGCCCGAGTCGATCTGCACGCGCTGCAACGACACCCTCGCCGCCGGCTTCAAGGAGAAGGGCGATTGGTGTGCGAAGCACGACGCGCCCGAGTCGCAGTGCTTCGACTGTGATCCGAGCCTGGAGGCGAAGTTCAAGGCGAATGCCCCCGCAGGCGTGCAGGACGAGTGACGACGACCACGGAGTCCTGCGGCTCCTGCTCGACCCCGGTGCCGTCAGCGTCGCGAGCGGCGCACTTGGTGCGCGCGCTGCGCCTCGAGTACCTCACCGTCGGCTGGAACGTTGTGGAGGGCGTGGTCGCCGTCACGGCCGCCGTGCTCGCGGGTAGCGTTGCGCTGTTCGGATTCGGCGTCGACAGCTTCGTCGAGTCCGCCTCCGGTCTCACGATGATCTGGAGGCTCCGCGCCGAGCGTCGCGGCAAGTTGGACGATCAAGCGATCGAACGAGTGGAGCAGCGCGCCCGGCGCCTGGTCGCCGTCTCGCTGTTCCTGCTGGCGGCCTACGTTGGGTTCGACGCGACGGCCACTCTGATCACCGCCGACAAGCCGTTGTTCAGTCTCGTCGGCATCGTCCTGACGTCGCTCTCGTTACTCGTGATGCTCTGGCTCGCTCGTGCGAAACGGCGCGTCGCGGCGGAGCTCGAGAGCCGAGCGATGGAGGCGGACGCGTTCCAGACGACCGCCTGCTGGTGGCTCTCGCTCGCGGCACTCGTCGGCGTGGGTGCGAACGGCCTGCTCGGGTGGTGGTGGGCCGATCCGGGCGCGGCGCTCCTGATCGCGGGCCTGATCGCGAAGGAGGGGCGTCACGCCTGGTCGGGCGAACACGATTGCTGCTGACACTCTCGCTTGCGACACACGTGGTTGTCGGATCGGCGTGCTTCAGCCGAGAACGACGACGGCCAGCGCCGTCGCGACGAGCGCGAGCACGACGAGCCACCAGCGCCAAGGTGCGGGCCTGCCGCCGCAGCAGGACTTCACGACGCGTCCTCTACATGGCGCGCCGATCCGCGGGGCTCAGCGCGCTCGAATGCCATCCCGAGCAAGCTCCGCTGCCGTCGCGACGTCGGCCTGCGTGCCCGCGGGGGCGCGGTACCAATCGCGGGCGGTCGTGTCGTCGATCCTGTCGCGGATCTTCACGACCGTGAACATGCCGCCCATCGTGATGTAACCGTGGGGCCCGTCGCCACCGATCATCGGCGTGCTGTTCGGCGGGATCACGGCCTCGTCGCCCGCGTCGTCGTCGAGACCCATCTGGCCCATGGCCGCGAGGCTCGGAACGTGCCGCGCGAGTTCCATGTCGAACTCGCTCGGATCGACGCCGATCAGGTTCGGGATGCCGTGCCCCATCTGCGTCATGACGTGGTGGGTCATGTGGCAGTGCATCGCCCAGTCGCCCGGGTTGTCCGCGACGAACTCGATCGTCCGCGTCGATCCCGTCGGCACGAGCACCGTGGTCTCCGGCCATCGAGCGGACTCGGGAATTACGCCTCCGTCGGTCTCGACCGTCTGGAACGACGTGCCGTGCAAGTGGATCGGGTGGTGGTCCATGCCGCTCAGGTTCCCGATCCGGATGCGCACGCGCTCGCCGAGCGCGGCGACGAGCGGTTCGGTCCCCGGGAAGACACGTGCGTTCATGGTCAGGACGTTGAAGTCCGTCATCTCGTTGGGGTCCGGACGCCGCGTCCCGGGCTTGAGCGCCCACTCGCTGAGGAGCAGCGCGTAGTCGCGATCCGGTGCCGCTGCGGGCTGCTTCCGCGGGTGGACGACGAACATCCCCATGAGCCCCATGGCCATCTGGACCATCTCGTCGTGGTGGGAGTGGTACATGAACGTGCCGTGCTGCCGGAGGGTGAACTCGTACTTGAACGTCTCCCCCGGCTCGATGGGCCGCTGCGAGAGCCCACCCACTCCGTCCATGCCGCTCGGCACGTAGAGACCGTGCCAGTGGACACTCGTCGAGACGGGCAGGCGGTTGGTGACGTAGATCCGGACGAGGTCACCCTCGACGGCTTCGATCGTTGGGCCGTGGACACGGCCGTTGTAGCCCCAGCAGTGGCCGTTCAGACCCGGCGCGAACTCGTGCTCGACCTCTTCCGCCACGAGATGGAACACCTTCGCTCCGCCGACCTCGCGGAACGGCAGTGCCGCGCCGTTCGGTGTGACGACCGGACGGTAGGGAAGGCTGCCGCGCGCCGGCGGCTTCGGTGCCGCTCCCGCCGGGTTCTCGTCCTCGGCCCGCGCGGCGCGGCCGAGCAGCCCGAGCGCCGCTGCGCCCGCGCCCATCGCCAGGATCTCTCTGCGCGTCGCTCCCATCTCAGTGCTCCTCTCCCGCGCCGCTCTCCGGAGACTCCGCAGAGCTGCCCTCGGGTACGTGGAACTCGCCGGCGCGTTCGACGTCCAGCCGGCCGGCCAGCAGCTCCTCGACGTCGAGCTCCGCCAGGCGCAGCGCGTGGCGTGTCGCGATGCGATCGGCGGCCCCGCCGGCCCCCACCCGCCCCGCCACCATCTCCCCACACGCCCCTCCTCCCATCTCGGTCGACAGCACCATAGCCTCGTCCGCCGCGCGCCGGCGGGCTTCGAGGTACGACTCGCGCAGGTATCGCTCCCGCTCACGAAGCGTGAGCACGCGGTCGCGGAACACGCGCGCGGCGCGGCGGACGTGGACGGCGGTCTCCTCGAACTCGGCGAGCCTGGCGTCGAGCTCCGCCCGCGCGGCCGCGTTCCGCGCCTGACCTCGATCGAAGAGCGGCAACTCCAGCGCCACGTCGGGACCGACGCCCCAGCCGTCGCCGGCCTCCCGCTTCGCGGCCGCGCCGACCTCGAGGGCGGGGACGACCCCCTGCCACTCGAGCAGGCCCGCCGCCTGCGCCACGGCCTCGACTGCGGCGCGTTCGGCGGCGAGGTCGAGGCTCGCCTGCACGGCCCGCGACTCGATCCGGTCGAGGTCTGGCGGCGGCACCCTGCGGGCGTCGGGTGCCGCGGTCCAGGCCGTCAACTCGCCCCACGCGCCCATGCGAGCGTTGAGTCGCTCCCTGGCCTCGCGCTCGGCGCTCTCCGCGGCGTGGAGGTCGAGGCGCGCGCGCCCGACGGCCGCGTCCTCGCGCGCCATCGCCAGACCGGTCACGTTCCCGGCGTCGAAGAGCCGCTTCATCAGGCGCCGCGCCCCCTCGGCGCTCTCGACGGCGGCCCCTCGGAGCGTCACGAGATCCCCCGCCGCGACCACCTCGGCGTAGGCCCTGCGGGTCTCGTACGCCGCACGCACGAGTTCGCGGGTGAGTCGTGTCCGCTCGGCCTGGAACTGCGCCTCGGCTACGCGCACCCGCAGCGGCCTCAGGAACGCATCCAGCGCGGACGTGACCAGCGACGCCTCGATCTCGGTGCCCTTCGAGAACCGCTTCGCGTTCCCGGAGACGACGGGGTTCGTGAACAGCCCCGCCTGCACGACCTCGGCGCGGGCGATGCCGAGGCGGGCGTAGGCGGCCAGGATCTCCCGGTCATTGACGAGCGCCACGGCCACCGCCTGCTCCTCCGTGAGCGGCCCCGAGAGCAGCGCGCGCACGCGCGCCGCCACCCGAGCGCGGTCGGTCGGGTCGGCCGTCGCCGCATCGATGCCGGCGCGGCGGGCCGCCTCGACGCGGGAAGCGTGTTGGTCCTCCAGCACGAGATCCCGGATCGGCGGGGACGCGCATCCCGCGAGGAGCGCCAGTAGGGCAGCGCACGAGAACGCGCGCGCGCTCGTCATCGATGCCCCCCTCCCGAGTCGTGCCCCGAGTGGCCGCCGGACGGTGGCGACGCCGCAGGCGGCGCCGGCTCCGTCTGCTTCGTGGGCGACGCTGCCGGCGTCTCGGCGTCGGATTTCGGGAGGTCGAGTGTCGGAGTGCGTGCGGGCACCGGCGACTCCGGGGCCGCCGCGCTCGCGGGGTGCGTCGGCGGGGGTTCCGGAAACGGTGGCGTGGTGGCGCATCCCGTGAGCGTGAGAGTCATCGCAACGAGCGCCGCGCGCATCACTTGCCGCCCTCCGTGCCGTTCGGGGCGGGTGGCGCGGCCGGCTCCGCCGGCTTCGGCGTTGGCGCGCTCTGCTTCGCCGCGATCTCGACGGCCTTGGCGAGCACCGCGCGGGGGTCCTTCTCGACCTCCTGGACGCACGTCGGCGAGCTCAGGCGGACGAGACGCTTGCCGATCAGGCAGAAGGCGTCTCCCGCAACGGGCTCTCCCGTAACCGGGCACGTCCGGTTCCCGACCTCGGTCACCTCCGGGTCCGTCGCCCTGGCCAGAACTGACTGCGCGAGCCGAGGCGCGAGCGCCTTGGCCTCCTCGGTGGCGACACCGATCTCGATCCCTTGGAGAACCACGGTGGGAGCGTTCTCCGGGAGCGCCTGCCCTGTCACCGGGCACGTGGTGTTGCCGGCCTTGCGCACGGTCGGGTACGCGGCCTCGTAGGCGCGCTCGGGGTCCTTCTTGACCTTCTTCGCGCACGGAGCGCAGCACAGGTAGATGCGGCCCTGCTGCACGTCCGCGAAGAGCGACGCCGACGCGGGCTTGCCCATGATCGGGCAGGTCGCATTCATGAAGATGGGGACCGACACCGCCGTCGGATCCACGGCCTTGGCCTTCGCGTCGACAGCTGCCGGCTTCGCCGCGTCGTCGACGGCCGGCTTCGGCTCCTTGCCGGCCTCTTGCGGGCGGTCGGTCTCCCGACCCACCGCCGGTTGCTCCTTCGGCTTGGGATCGTCGGCCCGCGCGGGCGCCCACAGCGCCATCACGGCGAGGCCGATCAACAGTGCTCTCGTCAGCATGGGGTGTCCACTCCTGTTCGGACCCGTCCAGACGTCGGTTCTCGTGGCGCTGTTCGGAGTCAGTCTCTCAGGTCGCTCGCCCGAATGTCGCGGGCCGCCACATCTCCCAGAGGGGGACCGTGATCAGGACGGCGAAGGCCAGCCCCATCAGTGCGCCGCCCACGACGATCCCGACGGCGAACGGTGCGGCGAGCTTCGTGAGCCACCACGATCCGACGTCCACGAGGAGCGCCACGAAGGGCAGCGTCACGAAGACCGCCTTCGTGCGCTCGCGCAGTCCGGTCTGCGTGAAGATCCACCCGGCGACGGCGAAGAGCGTGGCGAGCCCGAAGAGGTGCGCGTGACTCGACTTCGCGAGCGACGCCCAGCTCATGCCGGTGTCGGGGTTCGTGAGGGGCTTCACCTTGTCGAACTCCGGACCGCGTTCGCGGGACTCCGCGAACGGAACCTGCCGCATCTCACCCCCCGGGTTGTGGCAGCGGATGCAGCGCCTGGCGAGCACCTCCGACACGGGCCCGAAGGCCTCCTCGCGCGCCCCGCCCTCGACCCAGTGCCAGAGCGTCTCGAGGTCGGCGGGGTTCGGGAGTTGCTTGGCCATCGAGCCGCCCGGGGACACTTTCGACGTCAGGAGCGACGAGCCCGGGCGTCCGTGGAACGCTGCCACGACGTCGTCGTACGACATCCCGGGCTTCCCGTCGGCGCTGCGGTGCTGCAGTTGCAGATTCACCTGCGCGGCGAGGAACGCGGCGGCGAGCGCCACCAGGAACCCCGTCGCGAGCAGGCGACGCGAGAGGGGGAGATCGCGAAGCCGCATCGGAGCGTCGCGGTCAGCGCGCCTTCGCGGCGCGCACCTTCTGCATGAAGGACTCGGGGTTCTCCTTGAACTCGTCGATGCAGCCCTCGCAGCAGAACTGCACCTCCTCGTCGCCGTACTTGAACGCCAGTCGCTCGTCCATCGCGTC
>CALJKZ010000657.1 GCA_937983085.1 uncultured Gemmatimonadales bacterium | reverse complement strand
CCTTCCGCTTCACGGGTGGCGAGATCACCGGGGAGTTCCTCATGAGCATCGGCTATCTGCCGGGCGCCCATCACGAAGCGTGTCCCGTCTACGAGGGCGTCCTCGCCCTCGATCCGCCCTGGCGTCGCTGACGGGTGTCGACCCACTCGCGGTTCGGGACCCGACCATGATCCAGCCGTGGCAGTCCCGCTCCTTCCGTCCACCACGGTGGGCGGCAGGGCCCCACGCCCAGACGCTCCTGGCGCGAGTCCTCCGCCCCGCCCCGGACGCCCCGTACCGTCGCGAGCGGATCGAGACGCCCGACGGTGACTTCCTCGACATCGACTGGGGCCCCGAGCCCGCGCCCGGAAGCCCCATCGCGCTCATCCTCCACGGGCTGGAAGGCTCGTCGGAGCGTCGCTACGTCCGGAACATGGGGCGTGAGCTCTACGCTCGCGGGGTCCAGCCCGTGGCCATGAACTTCCGCGGATGCAGCGGAGAGGCCAATCGGGCCCTCCGCTTCTACCACTCCGGTGAAACGTCCGACCCCCGCTGGCTCGTGGAGCACATCCGGACCCGCCATCCTGCACGACGTCTGGGCGTCATGGGCTTCTCCCTGGGCGGGAACATGGCGCTGAAGATGATGGGTGAGCGCCCGGATGGCGGAGCCGGTCTCGTCTCCGCGGCGGCCGTCATGTCCGTGCCCTACGACCTGGCGGCCGGGTGCGCGCTGCTGGAGGAAAGCTTCATGGGGAGGGTCTATTCCGAGTACTTTCTCCGATCCTTGCGTCGTAAGATCGAAGGGAAAGCAAAGGCCCTGGCCTCCCACGTCGACCTGGAGGCGGCTCGCGAGGCGAAGACCATCCGCGCCTTCGACGACCTCGTCACGGCGCCCATCAACGGCTTCGCCGGCGCATCGGAGTACTACGCCCGCTGCTCGAGCGCCCGCTTCCTAGACGGCATCGCCGTGCCGACCCTGCTCCTTCATGCCGTCGACGACCCATTCCTCCCACGGGATGCGATCCCCCGGGACGCGCTCGAGGCCAACCCAGCCCTGACGCCACTCCTGCACTCGGGCGGCGGCCATGTCGGATTCCTGGACGGTGTGCCGTGGGCTCCGCGCTTCTGGGGTGAGGAAACGTGTGCGGCATTCCTCGCGGCAAAGCTCGGCGGCCAGGACTGAGGCCCCGCGCCTCAGTTCGACCGCTTCAGCCGCGTGAGGCGGCGGGAAAGAAGGCTCGCGCGTGCCAGCTGTCGGCCGCCGGCTTCTCGAGTCCCCCGGCGCGGAGCTGGTGGACCGCCGTAAGGCTGGTGTCGAAAACGTAGGTCTCGAGGGACACGTTGTCGGACTCCACCAGGGCCTTGAAGCCAGGCCGAGTCGTCGCTTCGATGGCGGTACCGTCGCGGTACCAGACCGACGAGTGGTCGATGAACGTCAGCCCCATCTCCATGCCCAGCGCCCGAAGCCGGTTCACCAGGGCGTCGATGGAGCATCCCGACGGGGCCTCGGCGTCCACGTCCACCCCGACGAGGAGGAAGCGGCCTTCTCGGAGCTCCCGCGCCGAGCGGAGCGGAACGCCGTGCGCCGCCCACTGGGCCAGGAAGTCGTCCACCACGCCCCCCACCCTGCCCGACTCGTCGTCGGTGAGTTGACGGCTGGCGGGGAACACCCAGAGGCGACCGTGGTCGGGAAGTGCGTCGAAGTCGATGCGAGGCATGGGTCAGTCTCCTGCGCCGGGATCTCCGCCTACGGGAGCCAGCGCGGGTGGGGCTTTGTCGAGTAGGATGGCTACCCACCGCAGGTCGGTGGTGTTCTCCAGCCAGATCTTCACCACCACGGTGAGGGGCACGGACAGGAGGGCACCGAGGGGGCCCCACGCCCATCCCCAGAACAGGAGGGAGAGGATGACCACAAGCGTGGACAGCCCCAGCCGGCGTCCCATGAGATTGGGCTCGATGATGTTGCCGAAGACGGTGTTGACCACGACGTAGCCCATGGACACCAGAACCGCATGGCCCAGCGTGCCCACCAGGATGAGGCTGAGGAGGAGGGCGGGAATCGCGGCGAGGATGGAGCCCACCGTCGGCACGTAGTTCAGCAGGAAGGCGATGAGGCCCAGAAGAATCGGGAAGTCCAGTCCCATCAGGTACGCCCACGTCCCCAGGATCGCCCCCGTGAGGAGGGAGATCATCGTCTTGATGCCGAGGTACGTCTGGACCTCGGTGACGACTTTCGTGAGGCGATCCTCGTCGGGGTTCGTGTTTCCCACGATGTACTGGAACTTGTCCGGAAAGACGGTGGCTTCGCTCAGCATGAAGGCCATGATGAGGAAGACGATGAACGTCATGGACACGAACTGGGCGATCCGGCCCACGGCACCTCGGGCGAGGCCGATGACGGCTCCCGGATCGACGAGCTCCGTCGTCAGGTACTCGGTGACCACGATCCCGGTCCGGCCCTCGATGGCGTCGAACCAGGAAGCCTGCAACTGGGTGAGGGTGTTCAGGTACCTCGGCAGTTCCCGCTGCAACTCGGACAGGGACTGACTGAAGAGCGTGATGAGCAGCCCCACCACGGCGACGTTCACCAGGACCGGGATGATGACGGCCGACGCCTTCGGGACCCTGCGGTTGCGGAGCCAGACCATGATGGGCAGGCTCAGGACCGTGAGGAAAAGCGCCAACGCGGCGGGCAGCAGTATCGGCGCCGCGAACCTCAGGCCGAAGACGATGACCACCACGCACGCCAGGCTGAACAGGACCTTGAGGCCCGGGCTCTGTTCAGTGCCTTCGAGAATCATCATCGCGGTGGGATCGATCGGCGGGGCGGCGCCGTAGAGTAGCGAGAAGTCCCGGCCATTACCATGCCTTGCCAATGCCGACCGAAGGGCCATGACCGAGCCGAACGACAGCCACGAAGGAGCCGCTTCGAGCGCCCCCGTCGACATCCCGGAAGACGACGCGGTGCTCCTGTCTCAGTGCCGTGTGGAGACCTTCCGGGCGGGAGGGCCCGGAGGCCAGCACCAGAACACGACGGAGAGCGGCGTGAGGCTCGTGCACCTGCCCACGGGCGAGCGCGCGGAGGCCAGAGACGAGCGCAGCCAGTACCGCAATCGGCGGCTCGCTCTCCAGCGGCTTCGCGCCCGCCTCGAGGCGTTGAACAAGCAACCGGCCGAGCGGATCCCCACCCAGGTGCCGAGGAGCCAGAAGCGAAAACGACTGGAGAACAAGAAGCGCCGGAGCCGGAAGAAGAAGCTCCGGAAGCCGCCGGGCGTGGACGAGTAGCCGGGGAGTTGTGAGGAGGAGAAGCTGGGGGACCGACCGTCGGGCGGTCGGGTCCCCCGCGCCTGCTCCTGTCGTTGCGCCCTACCGCGCCGCCGCCACCTCGAATGTATACCTGCCGCGTACCGGATGGTCATCCATCGGTGCGCCCACCCAGGAGAGGGTGTACGTCCCAGGCGCCAGGGTCCCCGCTACCGGGGCCTTGATGATCTCGGGCGAGTCGCCGGCCACGATGTCACCGAGCTCGACGCGTCCGGCGGCGCCGCGAACCGAGAAGCTCGTCTGCTCCATGTCGGGCTGCACGCTGAACTGGAGCCAGATTTCATTGGGGGACGCCTGGAGAACCTCCTCCGCCTCGGGATAGCTGGCCACCAGCTCGAGGTGGAAGAGGGCTGTGCCGGCGGCCAGGAATGGGAGTGCCAGGGCGACAGCGGCCATCAGGCTACGCTTCATCTTCATTGTCATCATGAGGGCTTTTATCGCCTAGGGTGACGGTGCTTCTCAGGACGATACTCTACCATCCCCGCGTTTGACAGGTCCCCGCGCGAGGGCGAGAGTTGGAGCATGAGGCGACGCCCCTTCCCCGTTCTGCGACCGGCGCTCTCCGCGAGCCTTGCCTTGCTGCTCGCGGCGCCGCTCTTCGTGGGTGACCACGTCCACGTCGCGGATCACGACGGAGGGGAGCACCATGTGGATTCCCCGCATGGAGCCGACGAGGGGGCGCTGCCGAACGACGAGGATCGGGTTCCGTCGACGCAGGTGGGCGTCACCCTCGACGCCCATCCGGTGGTGACGCTCCAAGCCTCTCCTCCGACGTCCCTCATCCGGTCCCCGGTTGAGTCGGACCTGCGGGTCCCTGCAGCCCGAGGTCCGCCGCA
>CALJKZ010000656.1 GCA_937983085.1 uncultured Gemmatimonadales bacterium | reverse complement strand
CCACGTCGGTGTCGGTGATGGCTACCGAATCGGGGTCGACAACGAGTGTGTAGGAGGTGACGGCCGGCGCGAAGCTCACCGTGATCATCGCCCCGGCCGCGAACGTGGTGGGCGTGCCCGCCGGCTCGTAGTCGAGGTCGGCTGTCACCGTGCCGGCCGTCGCCTCGACCGAACGCCCGACGATGAGCGCCGTGGTGCCACCCTGCGTGGCCTGGTCTTCCGCCGCGTCGAGGTTGTCTGTCGTCCAGTCGTCGACGTTGTCCGTCGTCCCCTTCACGCCGCCCAGGGCGAAGACCACCGCATTGGCCGCGACCGTCGTGATGTCGTCGGTCATGGTGTTGACCGACGAGAACGTGTAGTCGGTTGCCAGCGCCTCGTGGGCACCCGCATCGAGACCATCCTCGACGATGAGCCCGAGCTGCATCGTCCCGAGCGCCGTGCCGTTGCGCTCTAGTCGGAACGTCTGCGAGCCCGTCACGCTGAGGTCGATGCGCCACGCCAGCACGTGGTAGTCTGTACCATCCTCGACAAAGGTACCCGAAGCGATCTCGGTCGCAGACTCGGGCGTGCCCGTCGGGTCGCGCTCACAGGTGATGGTGGTGTTGTCGCCGGCAGGGTCCTGCACGATGGCCCACAGGATGCCTTTCCGGTCGTCGGTGGACCCTACGTCGGCGGTGAGGTCGAGCGTCGCGCTCGAACTGTTACCGACGATATCGTGGACGACGACCGACACGGACCTAGCCTCTCAGCACGCGGAAGTTCGAGTAGGCCCAGAAACCGTCCGGGTCCGCTTGGCCCTGGGTCGCACCGTTGTTGCCTATCCCCAGGCGACGGAAGGCGTCGACGGGCCCGACGAAGTGGTTGCCCGCGTCATACCACGCCTGCAGCGACTCGAACTCCGGGACAACCCCAGGCCAGTCCTTCGGGTGGTAGCTGTTGGCGTCCAGCACCAACTCCCCGCCCACGTAGTGCTCGGGCCAGACGCGGAACGAGAGTTCGCCGTTCTCCAGGGCCACCTTCTCGATACGGATCCGGTGATGGATGACCTGATTCTGAGGGAGGCCAGGATCAGCGATCCAGGCATTATAGGGATACGGGCTCGTCGCGCCCTCCGCGCGGATCGTCGGGCGGTACTGTCCATCGCCGTAGGGCCGCGTCTCCGGCGTGTGCCACGTCAGGTAGCGGTAGGCGAAGACGTCGGCGGTGTCGTAGTGAGACTGCGAAGTGGGACCGTTGCAGCTGATGATGTAGTCCACTTCGACGGTGAAGGAGTCCAGGTCTCCGATGCCGAGGTCCTGGATCTCGACGACTAGGTTGGAGTCCCCGCCGGCGTGTGTGTAGCGGGTGCGCAGCCAGTCGCCGCCCGGAGCTCCGGGCCGCCATGAGCCGGGCACGACATCAAAGCGGCTGGTATCCAGGCGGTCCCACCTCCCGCCGTCGCCAACGTCCCCGTCCCCCCAGTCGGACTCGAACACGAGCTCCCCGGAGGGCGGAGGCGGGTCGGGAGCGGGGTCGGGCGTCGGCTCGGGGTTGGGAGTGCCGGGGTCGAGAGACGCCAGGATCGAGTCGGCCCACGCGATGACCTTGGAGAGCTGGGTTTCGGCTCCGCGGATGAAGCCGCGGGAACGGACCGCCTCGGCGCGGAGGCTGTCGACTTGGGCCCGCGTGTCCTGGGCATCGGCGGGGGCGGCGTAGACTGTGGAGGCGGCGAGAACCGCTAAAAATAGCCTCTTCATGGGTCGGCTCGGTTGGGAGACGTGTCGCGGGTGGCTTCGATCTGGGTCATCAGTTCGCTCCTATCCACCCGGAGGTGGAGACCGCGTAGTTCATGTGGTACCAGTATTGGCTTCCGTCCGAAGCGGGCGCACCACCTGACGTAGATCCGTTGTTGCCTATCGCCGGACGCCGAACCGCTGTGTATCCAGGCAGGCTTGGGCTTCCGTCAATACAGAGGAAGGTCCCGCCCTCGTCGTAGTATTCTTGGAGCGACCACGTATTGCCGTTCGGCGCGTTGGTCGGGCCAGATCCGTACTCATCCTGACCGTAGTCGTCCGCGTCCATGATGAGCGTGCCCGCCGCGTTGTAGATGCGCGGGTAGATCCTGAACTCGCAGTCCGCACCTTCGTCGGTCCACGAGCCGTAGGAGCGGAAGACGGTGCCCCCTGTCGGACCGCCGCTCGGGCCGGGGTTGTTGATCGAGTCACCGAGGAAGTCCACATGAAACTCCATGCGGTACCAGCTTCCGTCTTGCAGGAGGTTTGAGTCACTCCAGACGGTGTCGCCTACCGGATCGTAACCACCGCGCCAGCGGTTGAAGTTGTAGTCGTCGTCTCCCGGCGTAGCTTCGGGCCCACCCTCTGTACGCATGGTCGGGAAGTAGTAACTACCGTTTCCGTTCGCATCCGGTGAGTTGAACGTGATCGACTGGTATTGGAAGATGTCAGCCACTTCGTAGTGGGCGTTGCCCGAGCTATAGACGCCGGAATCGACCCGCGTGTAATAGCGAATCCAGTAGTCCTGACCGACAGCCAAGGTGCCGTCAAGCTCTACCTCCATCTGGGCGTCACCACCCGCGTTGGTGTACTCGTAGCGAATGACGTTGCCCGAGGTCTCGGGCGGGGGCGCGTCACCAAACGCGCCGGGCAGGGACGCCACGGTGACGACCTCCTCGTAGGTGTCCCCAGACCGGGTGGTCCAGCCGTCACCGCCCGTGTCGCGCAGTACGGCGTCCGTCGTGCCCGTGCCCGTCGTCCAATTGGACGAGAAGATGAGAGACGCCTCCTCCCCGATCCGCAGCGTGTACGAGTTCAGGCACCGCCCGTACCGCTGGCCCTGCATGGGGACGCACTCGACGCTGACCTCGACGTTCGGAGCGAAGACGACGTCCCCGATGGTGATGGGGCGTGCGACGAGCGTAGCCGCTGCGACGCCGATGGCCGTGGCCACCGACGCCGCGAGCGGCGAACGCTTCACGCGGGCCAGGAACCCGCGCCTCCGGTCGAGATCCGTTCCCATCTACGCGATGGTGAACAGGCTGGTACCGACGTCGATGGTGAACGACTCGCCGTCCGCCAGCGTGATCGCCGAGCCGTAGTCGACCCAGCTGATGAGCGGATCGGCTGGGGTCGGCGGCGTGTCGTTGTAGAACACCACGTAGCGGAACGGGCCGACGGAGCCGCCGGACGCGGTGATCGTCGCGTCGACCGCCGTAACGGAGGTCGTGCCACCCGTCCTTGAAGTGGCGTTCTGCATATCCGGCCCGCCGGCGGTGTAACCGTTACCGGCGGCGATCTCGGCCAGATCGGCCTTCACTGAATCGAGCGATGCGGACGGCGTGGCGTTGGACAGGTACGCCTTGATGAGGTCGGCGTTGAGGTCGTGGACCTTCTCGGCCAGGTGCTCCGAGAAGTTCTCGAACTTGTTCTGAGTTGCCATCGGTCAGGCCCCCTCAGGCGACGGCTTCGAGCATCGCCAGCGCCTGACGCTCACCGTCGGGCTTGGGCTTCGCTCCGGTGATCGACTGGAACTGCTCGCGCTGCGCGTCGGTGAGGATGCGCCCGTCGCTGACCCACACCTTCCGCTCCTGCCAGTAGCTCAGGAGGTCGGCACGGAGCCGGGCGCGGACGATGGCTTCGCGCATGACGGCGTCGAGCTCGGCAATGCGGTCGCGCATCTTCTCCCACTCGCCCGGGGGCAGCCTGTTCTCGACGGTCTCGGCGGCCTGCTTCTCCCGGATCTCCCGGATCTCGGCGTAGGCCGCCTCCCGGGCTTCGGCTTTCTCCGACTCCTCGACGACGGCGACCGTCTGGCCGTTCTCGTTCTCCTCGAGGGCGGTGACGGTCAGGGCGAACCCGTACCACAGCACGGGATCTCCGACCTTCAGCTTCTTGTCTGCCATGGCTGGGTCTTCCTGTCTCCAGCCCGGCAACACGAAAGCCCCCGCAGGACGCGGCCGGGCTGGCTTCGCGTCCCACGGGGGCCCGTTGGGTTGTCCCCGATCTATGTCTGTGGTGCTGCTATCCGGCCTTACGCTCCGGCTTCACCATCGAATCCGCCGGAACGTCGTCCTTGAAGAACTGCGCCACCATGAATGTACCGTGCAGGTAGTGGAGGACCACCACCTTCGTGCCCTCCGCAGCTGCCCGGTCGTCGATGAAGTCCGCGCACTCCCTGAGCGGGCGGCCTTCGGTACGGTGCTTCATGGTCATCGGCGCACCTCCGCGATCCCGTAGCCGGCCACGATGCCGACAGCGACGAGTAGCGGCTGGGTCACGACGCCGAGGTCCGGGAAGAGCCCGCCGGAGCTGGCCGCCCTCTCCAGCGCCGCGATCTGACGGTCCTTGGCCTCGCTCTGCTGCACGACCGCGGCGGCGTACTCCCACGCACCCATCGCTTCGGCGCGGAGCTCGCCCACGTAGACCTTCAGAGCGGCGTTCTCGGCCTCCAGGGCGTCGCCCCGGGACCGCTCTGCCTCCTTTGCGGCCCGCTCCTCGAGGGCGACGGAATCGGCGATCTCGGCGCGACGACGCAGGCTGTCGGTGTCGGCCACGTACCGCTCGTGGCGGACCCAGCCATCGTTGGCGTCGGCTTCGGCCTGGGCCGCCGCGGCCCTCTCGGCGGATCCGGCGTCGATGGCGCGGAGTCGGGCGGTGAGGTCGGCGATGGTCGCCGCGGACGTCTCCCGGGTGACGTGGAGCTCGGCGGTGACGCTGTCGGCCACTTTCGTGGCAGAGTCGGCCACCAGAGAGGCAGCGTGGGCGCGTGCCCGGGCCGCTGAGGCGCTGTCGGCGGCTTCGGCCACCATCGGCTCCAGTCGGGCGACCGTTGCGGCCTCAGCGTCGGCCATGCCCTTATTGCGAGCGGACCGCATCTCGGCCTGGACCCAGCCCACGACAAGCAGGACCAGGAGCAGGGTGAGGCCGTTGTCGCGGAGCCAGGTCATGCGGACGCCCCTCGGCTCCAGAAGTGGACGGTCAGCCAGACCCCGAAGCCCGTGACCAGCGTCGCCCGCGGAAGCCAGTACGGGAGCCCACCGAATCCGCCGAGCATGAACAGCCGCAGGGCGAAGTAGATCCCGAGTGCGCCCGCGAAGACGCGCCGCCCCCACTTCCCGTCGTTGAACGTCCACACGGCCTCGGAGAGCATGTCGCCGCGGTGGCGTCGGATGCCGCCGACGGTTTCGGCCACGACGAACCACACGACGGCGGCGATCCACAGGCCGGGCCGCTGCATGGTCGGGTCGACCACGAGCTCCAGGGCGAACACGTAGGCCAGGAAGAGGAGCCAGATCGCGAGGAAGGCGGGGTGCATCACCTGAGCAGCGCCTCCTCCCACCAGAGCCGCACGCCGTCACCGAGGACGCGGGACTCACGGCGGGCGAGGAGTCGCACCGTCAGGGCTCCGATGCAGATGCCGAGGAGGAGGGGCTTCATTCCGTGGCCTCCCCGTCTCCCCACGTCAGGAAGACCACCGGGTATCCGGCGTTCAGGTCCCGAGGCTTCACGGCCACGGCATCCCCGTCGCGTTGGTTCTCGTCGGAGGTGTTGCCCTCCACTGTCCAGAAGTGGCCCTGCGGGTTCGGCGGCTGCGCGAGGAGCCCGATGTGGTTCCAGCGGCCAGCCTCGTTGAACTCGAAGAGCACCAGATCACCTGGGCGCGCTTCGTAGGGCGCGACCTCGTTGTGGCCGAGGCCTTCGTAGTACGACTGAACCAGCGCCTCCAGGCGCACCGCGTCCAGGGGGTTCTCCATGCCGAGCACCCGGGCGGCGACGTCGGACCAATACTGGACCGCGGCTGCACACCAAGGCGCGGCAGCGTTGATCGGAGGATCGACGTTCTGGAGGTACTGCCGGATGCGCGGACCCTTGTTGTTGCCGCCTTCCTCACGGACGCGGTGGTCAGCGTCGCACGCGGCGACTCCGAGAGCGGTGGCGCGGATGCTCACGACTCACCGCCCTCCCTCGACTTCCCGCCCGGAAGCTTGTCCAGCGCCGCCCGGGTGAGCGGGTCGAAGCGGTCGGGGTCGATCAGGTTGCCGCCCACGATGAGGCCGACTCCGCACGCGATGCCGACCGTCACCGTGAGGTCGCCGAACTTGATGACCTGAAACGCGCCGACGATCAGCGCGACCACGATGATGAGCAGGCCGACCCGATGGTCCCGCTTCTGGTCTTCGATCCGGGCAAGCGCCTCGGGGGGCAGTTGGTCCGGGGATTCGCCTTGTCTCATCTCAGCCTCCCAGCGCCGCTTTCAGGAACGGCGCGACGATGTAGGTGATGACGGCCACCCCGAGGCTCACGATGGACGCCCAGAGCGCGGACTGCTTCGCGACGTCGACGTTGAGGCGCCCGATGCTCTTGTCGTGGCGGACGTCGGCGGTCTTCAGTTCGGCCAGCGTCGCGGCCACGGTCTCCTGAATGGCCGTCTGGCGGGTCGTGATGTCCTTGAGCTCCTTGAGTTCCGAGCGGATCTCCTTGCGCTCTTCGACGCCCTGGCGTAGCAGCTCTTCGACGAGCTTTCTGGACTCGCCCCAGCCGTTCGAGAGCTCCTGGGCGATGACGCGGCGTGCTTCGGCTTTGGCCTCGGCAACGGCCACCGTCCGGAGCGCGGCGGCGACGTCGGACTGCACGAAATGCCGGATGGCTTCCCGGACGTCGGGGTCCAGGCGGTCCGTCGGGTCGGGCATCGCGCTCACCTCCGCCTCACCAGGGCGACGACGGCCAGGAACGCGCCTCCAGGAGCGCGTACGGGGCTGTACGTCACCAGCCAGTCCTTCGGCTCCCCGGTCGTCTTCGCGGCCCGCACCTCGACGTCTTCGAACGCCGAGTGACCCGACCGGAGCTGCTCGAAGAGCGGATAGACCTTCGCGGCCAGGTCCGGGAAGAGCGACCGCACCGAGTGGGCGATGTGCTTCTCGGCGGCCAGCTCGTTCATCTGCGCCAGCGCCTCGTTGATCGCCAGGAAGTACCACTCTCCCGAGCGCGGGACGAGGATCGCCCAGCCCTTCGTATCGTCCCGCTCGGTCGAAGACACCGCCCCGGGCCCGATCAGGTCCGAGCCTGCGTACTTGATGTCGAGGGCTCGGTTGATCCGCGACAGGCGCGACAGCGCGTCGGTCATGGCGCATCGGCTCCTCCCCGGACGTTCCGGCACGAGTCGAACATCAGCCCTCCACCACCACGCCCAGCGTGAGCAGGGCATCGAGCCCCGGCTCCGTCACCAGCACGGCCTTGCATTCGATGAGATCGAGTGGGATCGGCTCGATCTCGATGGTGAACTCCTCGGCCCACAGCGGCGCGGCCTCCTCGTCGAAAGCCGTCCGGTTCGGGTGGTCCGCCGGAATCCTGCTCGCACCGTCGGTGTGCTTCGCGATGAGCCGGGAGAGCTGCTCGTCGAACGGCTGGTAGTACTCGCCCACCGCCCCACGCAGGCGCCTGAGCTTCACGACCAGATCGGTCGATACCCACGCCTCGGGATCGAGCGTCGGCAGGCTGGCCCAGAGGTGGTAGAGCACCTCGCCGTTCATCGTGAGCGACTTCACCGGCCCTCTCCTCAGCGCAGCCGGTCGGAGCGACGGCCGCCGCCCGAGTCCGGGCGCTTCGGGCTGCCCGCGGCGCGTCGGATGAAGTAGCCGGCGGCGCCCGCCACGATGATGAAAGCGAGCCCGAGCCCTGCGATGGCCCGGATGTCCAGCTGCGTCAGTGTGTCCATGGGTACCTCCCTTGGGTTACTCGTCGAAGACCACGCGGACGCGTGAGACCTCGATGTCCACTTCTTCGTCGATGTCGATGCCGCTCGCCTCGAAGACCATCTGGGCCCGCAGGTCCGACCAGGACGTGAAGGCGTTGACCTGCGCTTCGGTCAGGAAGAGCGAGTACTCGGCGAACGAGGTGGTGATGGCCTGGGCCGAGCCCGTCGCCCGGACCGTTGTGCCTTCCAGCAGGCTCAGCGTCACGTTCGGGTCGCCGGCGTCGGGGTTCGCCGCGCCGAACACGTCGACCCACCGGCAGCGGACGCGGAGTTCCACGGTCTGCGTACCGATCGGATCGTCGGACGGCGAGTCGGTGATAAAGCGCAGCGACCTCGAGCCGCTGGTGACTCGCGCTGCGCAGCTCCACATGGTCCGCGTCCGATTCGGAATTGACGTGGTCCCACAGGTCCGACGTGCCGCCGCCTTCGTCCTCCCACGAGCCCGTAACGTCGTCCGTGGTGGGATAGACGGTCTCGATGACCGGCGGCGGCGATAGACCGATGAGTCCGATCGTTCCGGGCGCGCTCATGCCGGTGCGTCCGCGTAGAAGCCCAGCGTGATCCCGCCGGTCTTGAAGAACTGGACGACGGTGCGGTCCCCAACCGTGTCGGTGGGGAGTGTTGGGGCCGAACCGGTGAGCCACTGCAGCGTTCCGGTCGCGCTGAACGTGATTGACGCCTGGCCACCGGTCGTGTAGCGGACGGTGAGCGTGTACCAGTTGCCGGCCTGCATCGACCCGTCGTCGATGTTGATGGTGTCGATGTTGCCGTCGTTCCTGAGATCGACGGAGTTGTAGGAGTCCCAGTCGAGGGTGACTGAGCCCGCGGTACCGAGGGTGATCTCCGCGCCCTCCACCGTGTGGACCTGCCCGTTCTGGAACCGGAACTGGCCGTGCGTGGAGTCTACGCCGGTCACCCGGAACCGCTCGGCGCCGCCAGCGGACCACGCCATCGTGTTGGCCGCGGGGAACCAAGCGCCTGTGTCCGTGTCGGTGCTGCGCCGAATGGCAGGCGATCCCACGGCCCCGGCCGCGAGGTTCACCGTGAAGGCGCCCGCCAGCGTCCCGGCCTGAACATCGGCCGCGGGCACGCCGGAATTGCGCACCCACGCGCTCCCGTTCGAGCGGACGTAGCCGGCCGCAGCGCCCGGGGCGAGAAGCGTCATCGCGCTTGTGCCCGCGCCCACCAAGAGGTTGCCGCTGGTGGGGGACGCCACACCGGTTCCGCCTCGAGCGACCGCCACCTGCCCCGACGTGATGTCCGAGGCGGCATGCGAGTGGGTCGGCAGATCCCCGGCGGAGATGGTGGAACGGACCCACGTCGTTCCGTTGGAGCGGACGTAACCGCCGGCTGCGCCGGGGCTGAGGGCGGTCATGGCCGACGCGCCGGCCCCGACGAGAAGAGCGCCGGACGTGGGCGAGGAGACGCCGGTGCCGCCGCGATTCGTGGCCAGGGTGCCGGAGGTGATCTCGCTGGCGGCGTGGTTGTGTGATGACGCAGCGAACGGCAACTGGCTGATCTGGGCGAACTTCGAGTTGAAGCCGTCGGAGTCGTCGGCGAAGAGGATCCGGTCGGTCGTCTGCAGGCTTCCGACGCCGGTCCCGTCCCCTGCAGCGACCACCACCGAATCAGCGCCCGCGTAATCCACCGAAAGCGTGGACCCGGCCGCCACCAGGCCATCGCCTGCAGTGTCGAACCCGGCGGCGTACCCGGCGTCGTTGTTGAAGACGCTGATCGGGATGTTCTGCATCAGCACGCGCCGGGGGCCCACGCCGTCGTCGTGGAACGGCAGCGAGTCGAGTGCGGTGACGGCGGACCCAGCGACGAGGGTCAGGCCCTCGATGTCCAGCGAGATTGCGCCGGCCGTGATGTCGATCCCATCCCCGGCACTGTCCGAGCCGACGGACCGCGTGACGCGCGTCTGAGCGACCGCTCCGAAGCTGCCCCCTGAGCTGGCTACCGCCTTCACGTAGGCATCGTTTCCAGCGCCCACGGTCACGCCGGTATTTACGCTGCCCCGAACTCGTTCCGTCGTTGGCGGTCGGGGTCGGATCGTCCGGCTCCGAGCCGTCGCCCACCGTCACGTAGATGTTCTCGGTCGCTGCGCCGCCCGAGGCCGACACGATGGCGACACCGGACGCGTCGAAGGCCACATTGACGCTCGCGAGGGCCAACTGGTTTTGGGTTTCTGGCTTCGTGGCTTCACGTCGATGCCAGCGGGAGTAGCCACCGGACGGCTTGCCGGCCACGTCGATCAACGTGCGGACCCGGTTCGGCTCGATGACGTGCTGGTAGCCGCGCACCGCCCAGTCCTGGTCGACGTCGTAGTGGACGCCGTTGGCCTCGTAGCGGTGCATGTCGCCGAGCTCGATGGGCCAGTGGAACGCGGCCTCGATACGCTGCAGGGCCCGGGGCGTCTCGAGGTCGCTGAGCACAGCGTCGAGGAGCGCAGTGGCCTGTCCCGAGGTCCGGATCGACCCTCCGCGCTCGTCGAGCCGGATGAAGCGTCGGTTGTAGGTGGCGATGGACGAGGACCGGGACCCGGACACCGACTGGTCCACGCCGGACGAGTCGGAGTAGGCGACCTCCCCGGCGTTGCGGATGCCCCGGGCACTCAACGCCAGCTGCTGGACAGCGTAGTAGTCGTCGGTCCCGAAGGTGTAGTCCGGCGAGTAGCCAGAGAGGTCCACAGCGTCGCGCGTCGGCTCGTAGTACGTGAGGGCGAACGCGGCTGGCGAGACCGACGCGTCCCACTTCCAGTGGAGGTTCCACCCCTGCAGGTCGGCCAGCGCGGTCAGGGCGGCGAGCACACTCACGTTGCCGAGCTCGTACTCGCGGACGCCGAAGTTTGGGGTCCCCACGACAGTCAACGGGAACTCTCCGGAGCCCATGACGTCGTTGAGGATCGACTGCATGACGTCCTCGATGTTGGCCAGCGGGGATCCACCGCCGTAGGTCGTCACCGTTTCGATGATGGTGTCGTTGAGCCGGCTGATAGGGTCTCGACACTCGACGACGATTTGCTCGGCCGCCCAGTCGATGTCGTCGTCGTAGCCCTCCCAGAGCATGACCCAGTCGCCGCTGGACGGGGTCTGCCCCGCCAGCATCGTCGCGATCTCAATCGTCACCTGCCGCGATGGGTTCAGGAACGGCACATAGGTCGACCCAGACCGGTTGAGGGTGCTGCCCTCCATCAGCGGCGCGAGGGACAAACTCCCCGCAGCCCTCCAGA
>CALJKZ010000655.1 GCA_937983085.1 uncultured Gemmatimonadales bacterium | reverse complement strand
GGCTTTGATTTCCCCGCTTTCGACAACGCTATCGCTATCGCTTGTTTCTGCGGATACTTCTCCTTCTTCAACTTGCGTATGTTCTTGCTGATTGTCTTTTGACTCGATCCTTTCTTCAATGGCATCTACAACTCCTTCTTTTGCAAGTCTTCTTTGTCTTTTCTTTTGTTTGCTTTCTCTATGTTCCTCTCTGTATACTACATCCTTTACGCGGCGCGGGACCCCCGGGGATTCCGGCCACTCGTGTTGGGCAGGAAGGGCGACGGGCTCGTCGTGGTTTCGGAGACGTGTGCTCTGGACATCCTGAACGCGGAGTACATCCGGGACATCGAGCCCGGTGAGGTGCTCAAGATCCGGGCGGGGTCCATGGAGGCGCTGCCTTCCCTGACGAAGGCCCCGGAGCCTGCACCGTGCATCTTCGAGCTCGTGTACTTCGCCCGGCCCGATTCGAGGATCTGGGGTGTGAGTGTAGATCTCGCCGGCCGCCGTCTCGGACGCACACTCGCCCGGGAGCATCCGGTGGACGCCGACTGCGTCATCGCCGTGCCCGACAGCGCCAACTCCGCCGCCCTGGGCTTCAGTGAGGAGAGCGGGATCCCCTTCGAGCTGGGCCTTCTGCGGAACCACTACGTGGGACGAACCTTCATTCAGCCCGACCAGAAGGACCGCGACTTCGGGGCCCGAATGAAGTACAACCCCGTTCGGGAGGTCCTGGCCGGTCAGCGCGTGGTGGTGGTGGACGACTCCCTCGTTCGGGGCACCACGAGTCGTAGCCTTGTCCGGATGCTTCGGCAGGCCGGTGCTTCCGAGGTCCACCTGCGCATCGGAAGTCCTCCGGTCCGGTCGCCCTGCTTCTACGGGATCGACATGCCGACCAAGAGTGAGCTCATTGCCGCCAACCTCGGCGTCGACGACATCGCCCGGCGCATCGGTGTGGACTCCCTCGGCTACCTCTCCCTCGACGGGATGGTCGAGGCGGTGAAGCACGCGGGGCCGTATTGCACGGCCTGCTTCTCGGGCGACTACCGGGCGCCGCTGGTGGATGTGGACGAGGGGTACCTCACACTCGAGGGGCCCGCCACGAAGGAATTGGAGCCGACGCCGCTCGGTGCCCCCGCCGGGGCGACCTGAGCCCTCGAGGGGTGATGGGCACAGCGTGGGCGCGGCGACGCCTCGGGGGGATCCCAGGCTCGAGCGCGCTCAGCCGGGGATGGAAGGCGTGAGCGACCGCCTGTTCCGGCTACCCAAGGCCGAGCTCCACGTCCATCTCGACGGCTCGCTGCGCCCTGCGACGCTTCTGGAGTTGGCTCGCGACCGCGGCGTTGGTCTTCCCGCCGACGACGTCGATGCTCTGGCCGACTTCATGGTGGTCTCCGATGCCACCAGCCTCGAGGACTACCTCGAGCGCTTCGCCGTCACCCTCTCCGTGCTGCAGGACGCCGAAGCCCTCGAGCGAACCGCCTACGAGCTCGCCATCGATCACGCCGAGGAGAACGTCCGGTACCTCGAGGTTCGCTTCTGTCCCCTGCTGAACACGGAGGCAGGACTGTCCCCTGACGAGGTCCTGGAAGCGGCGCTCGCGGGGCTGCGCCGGGCCGAGAAGGAGACCGAGCTCGTCGCCCGCGTCATCGTGTGCGCGCTTCGGTCGCTGCCCCCGTCGGCATCGACGTCGATGGCCGAGTTGGCCTCGGCTTTCCTGGGGCGCGGTGTGTGTGGCTTCGACATTGCCGGCGCGGAGTCCGGATTCCCGGTATCGGATCACGCCGAGGCCTTTCGGTTGGCCACAGCCCGCGACGTCCCCATCACCATCCATGCCGGCGAGGGATACGGCGCGGCGTCCATCCGCCAGGCCCTCGACGTCGGCAACGCCCGACGCATCGGTCACGGGACCCGCCTTCGCGAGGACGACGGTCTTCTCACCGAGGTCCGCCGCCGAGGTATCCCGCTGGAGGTCTGCCTCACCTCCAACGTCCAGACCGGCGTCGTTGCATCCGTCGCGACGCACCCAGCCGGGGACTATCTGCGGGCCGGCGTACCCGTGACGCTCTCCACCGACAACCGCCTCATGTCGGGGGTCACACTCACCGACGAGTTCCGGAACGCCGAACGCGAGCTGGAGTTCGACTGGCCACAGCTCCGGGCGGTAGCACGCACGGGCTTCGAGCACGCCTTCGTCGACCCGGCTACGAGAGCAGGACTCCTGCAGACCTTCGACGCTGCAGCGGCCACGCTGGACGACGCTACTCCGTCCTGAGCTTCTCCTCGGCCAGATCGACGAACTCGGCCGACCCCATATAGAGAGGCACCCGTTGGTGTAGCGACTCGGGCTCGATGTCCAGGATGTCGCGGTGTCCATCGCTGGCCCTTCCCCCGGCCTGTTCGACGATCATGGCCATGGGCGCGGCTTCGTACATGAGGCGTAGCTTGCCCTGGGGGTTCTGGGCTTCGCCGGGATACATGAAGATCCCGCCCTGGAGGAGGGTCCGATGGATGTCGGCCACCAGGGACCCGATGTAGCGGGACCCGAAGCCCCCCTCCGTCTTCATGTGACTCACCAGACGCTGCTGTCCGGGCGACCACCGGGCGAAGTACGCCTCGTTGACCGAGTACACCTTCTTCGGTGGCTCGGGGATCCGCATGTTCGGGTGGCTCAGGATGAACTCGCCGATGGACGGATCGAGGGTGAAGCCATGGACCCCCGCGCCCGTGGTGTAGACGAGCATCGTCGACGATCCGTACAGGACGTACCCGGCGGCCACCTGCTTGCGACCGGCCTGCAGGCAATCCTCGAGCGCACCTCGCTCGCCCTGCGAGATCTTGCTGTGGATGCTGAAGATGGTCCCGATTGAGACGTTCACATCGATGTTCGACGACCCGTCGAGGGGGTCGTAGATGACGACGTAGTCACCGGTGGGGAACTTGTCCGGGATGGGGATGAAGGTCTCGTTCTCTTCCGACGCCATGCACGCCAGAAGGCCCGTGTGATCCAAGGCGCGATACATGACGTTGTTGGCGAAGACGTCGAGCTTCTGCTGCGTCTCCCCGTGGACGTTCTCGTCGTCCGACGCGCCCAGGATGTCCACCAGGCCGGCCTTGTTGACCTCGCGCCCGATGACCTTCGCCGCCAGGGCAATATCGGAGAGGAGGTTGGTGAATGCGCCGGTGGCCTCCGGATAGTTTCGCTCCTGCTCGATGAGGAACCGGGAGATCGTCACGACATGGGTGTCAGCGGGCATGGTACGGGGGCTGCAGGCGAAGGGGGGGCGGTGGCGTCCTGACGGTTTCTCGCGCCTCGTGGACGCGCTCAAACTATAGGATTCCTCGCTCAGCGGTCGAGGCGCACGTCGATCCGGCCTCCCCTGCCCACGAGGATGCGTATGCTGCCGTGGACGTCCGTGCGGAGGAGTCGGGCGCCCGCTTCGTCCAGTCGTCGAACCACCTCGGAGTGGGGGTGGCCGTATCGGTTCCGCCGCCCAGTCGAGACGATGGCGTACTCGGGTCGGGTCAAGCGGAGGAGTTCAGGCCCCGTGGACGTGCGGCTACCATGATGTCCGACCTTCAGCACGTCGACGTCGCCCGCTTCCGCGGCGATGATCTGCTCCACACCCACACCCGCGTCCCCGGTCAGGAGGGCCTCGAACGTCCGCCACCGCACGAGGAGGACGACCGAAGCCTCGTTGGCCTCGGACGACAGCTCGTCTCCCGGGTGGAGCACGTGGAACTCCACGTCGTCCACCGTCCACGTCATCCCCTCCCGGGCGGCCGTCCACGGCACCTTCCGTTGTCGGGCGACCTCGAGGAGCTGAGCATACGCCTCCTTGGGCGTCGGAAGCAGAGGGTCCAGCACCCGGCCCACCCGGAAGGATTCGAGGACCGCCTGCCCCCCACCGAAATGGTCGAGGTCGGGATGCGTCAGCACGACCGCCTCTAGGCGGCGAACGCCCCGCCCGCGCAGTTCCCGGACCACTGCATGGCTCCCGCCCGGTCCATCCGGCGGAGGACCGGCATCCACCAGGAGCCAGCGTCCTCGTGGAGTCCGGACCGCGACGGCGTCCCCCTGGCCCACATCGATGGCCAGGAGCTCCAGGGTCCCGCGTCCGTCCAATGACACGGCCGTCGGCCATGCGAGCACGGCCGCGGCCACATACGCAGCCATCAAGCGCCGACGACCGCGTCCACCGATCCGAGGGTGTCGAGCCACCGCGACGGCCGGCGCGAGTCCCACCATCCCCGCCACGACCGAGGGGCGCGCCACCGACACGCTGACACCGGCGTGCCCCGCAACCCGAGCCGTGAGCCGGAGAAGCACCTGAAGCAGTCCGTCGACGCCTCCTGCGAGAAACGAAGCCACCCCGGGGCTCACGAGGTCCAGCGCGATGGTGAGAATGGCCCCGGGCAGCGCCAGGCTCACCAGGGGGGACGCCAGCAAGGTCATGGGGATCCCCACCACGGACACCCGCTCGAAGTGCCACGCTACGATGGGCAGAGTCGCGAGTGTGGCGGCGACGCCGGCCGAAAGGGCCGTGATCAAGCCCGTCGGCAGTCGACCCCGGGCCGACGCCTGCAGGGCCCGCCCCAGCGCACCGGCCCACGCGATGAGCCCGGCCGCTCCGGCGAAGGACAGCTGAAAGCCAGCTGACGACGCCCGACCCGGGTCCAGGACGAGGAGGAGGAGCCCGGCACCGCCCAAGGCCGCCCACCGGGCGGGAGGTCGTCCCCGCGCCCTGGCGAGCGCCACGAAGGCCAAAATCAGCGCGGCTCTACAGGCCGCGTCGGGGAAGCCGATGAAGGCCACATAGACCCACGCACCGAGCGCAGCCCCCAGGGCGGCCCTCCTCCGCGACCAGCCCACCGCACGGAGAAGGGCGACCACCAGGCCGGCGATGACACCGACGTGAAAGCCCGAGATGGCCAGAAGGTGGGCGATACCCGTCACGGCGAAGCCGTTGCGGACGTCGTCGTCCAGCCCCTCGCGGCGCGCGAACACCAGGGCGGCTACCAGAGGCGCCCGCTCTCCGTAGAGACGAGGCAGACGCGCCACCAGTCCGTCGCGCCAGCGGACGGACAGGCGCGCCAGCGTCAAACGCGCGCCGCCCGTGCTCTCCGTCGGGTTGAGGGACGAGGCGCGGAACCACGTACGATGGCGCCCTTCCACCCAGGTGCCCACGACGACAACGGGACGACCCGCGGCCGGCGAAGCGAGGTCGCGGGGAATCACGACGGTGAAGGGCCCACACCCGTCGGCCTCGACGAAGGGAGCCGAGCCCTCCACCGGCGTGGCAAGGAAGTGCCCTCGCACATCCCCCGGCCGACCCTCGACGGTCGCGCACCCGTCGGATCCGACACTCGCGCCGATCCACCCCGCTAGGACGGCCAGCCAAAGGGCCCTCCCACCGGGGCCCTTCCATGTCGATTTGGGCGCTACCCCACCCACGATCCCGACGAGGGGCGCAAACCACAGCGGAGCGCCCAGGGATCCCACGACCACCCCGGCGGCAAAGGCCGTGGCGAGTCGCGCGAGGGGGGCGGCGTGCGTCACCTACACGGCGCGCCCCTGTCGGGAGTCATGGTGGCGGGGGTCGCCTCCCGGTCACGAGTCGAGTCCGTTGGTCAGACGGGGTGTCTGCTCGGCGTCCTGGGAATCGTTGAAGAGGTCCTGCTGGCTGAGATCGACGAAGCGCTCGCGCTCCTCCCGGTCCTCGTCGGCGAGGCGCACTCGGAGGATGCGCCGCACCTTGAGGTCGGAGCGCACACCCGCGACGAGCATCACGACCATGCCCACGATGACGCTACCGAAGACCACCACGGTCAGCGGCACACCGTAGAGGGTGGTGATGCCCAGCCGCAGGGTCACGCGATGGCCGGAGTTGAAGTAGGCGAACGCCAGCGAGGACGCCAGGAGAAGCAGGATCCCGACGAACCCCGCGAAACGACTCACACGCTCACCGCGACGTGCGCGTCGACCTCCGTCCCCGAGAACGTCGCACCCGTCGTCCGCTCGAGGACGACCTCGGTGTACTCCCCGATCCGATCCTTGGACCCGTCGAAGACCACCACCTTGTTCCGCTCCGTACGCCCGCGGATCTGGCCCTCGTCACGTCCCTCTCCCTCCACGAGGACTTCCTCCACCCGCCCCACCTCCGAGGCGTTGATCTCCGCCTGGATGGCCCGGCTGACCTCGATGAGCTCTTCCAGACGCGCCTGCGCCACCTCGGGATCGATGAAATCGGACTCGGGCAGGCGCGTGGCCGGCGTACCGTCGCGGAGCGAGTACTTGTAGGTGTAGGCGTCGTCGAACCGGACCGTGCGCATGAGGTCCAGCGTGTCCCGGAACTCCGCGTCGGTCTCGCCGGGGAAGGCCACGATGATGTCCGTGGACAGGGCGATGTCCGGCATGGCGGTGCGCACCATGTCGATCTTCTCGAGCAGGCTCTCGACGGTGTAACGACGGAGCATCCGCTTCAGCGTGCGGTTGTTGCCCGCCTGCGCCGGCAGATGCAGGTGCCGGCACACGGCGGGCTCCTCGGCCATGGCCGCCACGAGCTCGGGCGTCACGTCGTTGGGGTGAGGAGATGTGTAGCGGACGCGCCGGATGCCGTCCACCCGGGCGACCTGTCGGAGCAGATCGGGGAAAGACACGTCCTCCCACACGTACGAGTTCACCGTCTGCCCGAGGAGGGTCACCTCCGTTACACCCTGCTCGACGAGCCCTCGGATCTCCGCCACGATCTCCACGGCGCTCCGGTTCTTCTCCCCGCCCCTCACGTACGGAACGATGCAGTACGTGCAGCGGTGGTCGCACCCCCGCTGGATGGGCACCCACGCCGTCGGACCCTCGGTACGACGCTGCTCCAACCCCTGGTAGTTCTCGTCCATGTCGAGCTGGAGCACGGCGAGTTGCGGCCCGCGCTTCTTACGGGGCGCCGGAGCGGTGGGGCGGTGGCCCTTCTCCAGCTTCGCCAAGGTCTCGGGGAGGCCCCGATATCCGTCGGGACCCATGACGAGATCCACGTACGGGGCCTGCTCGAGGAGCGTTTCTCCCATGCGCTGGGCCATGCATCCGGTTACGCCCAACACCATGTCGGGTCGCTCGCGCTTCAAGCCGTTGAGCTGTGCGACACGGCCGAGAACCCGTCGCTCCGCGTGCTCGCGGATGGCGCACGTGTTCACCAGGACGACGTCGGCCTCCTCCGGGGCATCGACGATTCGATACCCTCTGCCTTCGAGGATGCCCTCCATCAGTTCGCCGTCACTGATGTTCATCTGGCAGCCGTACGTCTCGACGTAGGCGCGCTTGGGAGATGGTGGGGTCATGCTGAAATACGGCCGGATTCGCGGGGCGCCACAATATACAGATCGTCCGCGTCTCCGAGCAGGGCACCCTCCACCATCGATGGGGGTGCCGCGTGCCTCTCCGTCCGGACCCCCACCCTCAGGTAGTCGCCGGTGAGGCCCGTTCCCCCGTCACCCTCCACGGCGACAACGGCGCGCTGACCCAGGCGATTCTTCCGGTGGCGGGCGCCCTTCTCCTGGACCCGTTCCCTCAGGGATCGCGCCCGCTCCCCCGCCACGCGCTGCGGGACGGGGTCGGAGAGTGTCGCTGCCACCGTGTCCTCGCGGGGAGAGAAGGGAAAGACGTGGAGATAGGTGAAGGGCAGCTCGTCGACCAGATCCAGCGTCGATCGGTGATCCTCCGCGGTCTCGCCGGGGAAGCCGGTGATGATGTCGGCGCCGAGGCCGAGCGGCGCGATGCGTTCCGCGATCTGCAGGGCGCGCGTTCGGTACTGCTCCCGGGAGTGCCAGCGGCGCATCCTCCGAAGCACCGGATCGGCGCCGCTTTGGAGCGGCATGTGGAGATGAGGCGCCAACGCTCCCCGGGACTCCTCGAGGAGCCGCAGGAGCAGATCGTCCACCTCCGTCGCCTCCACACTGCCGAGGCGGAAGCGGGTGCCGGGGAGAGCCTCGAGCAGGCGTGCACAGAGGCGCGACAGCGTCATGGAGGGCTCGAGGTCGAGACCGTAGTGGCCGATGTGGATCCCGGTGATGACCAGCTCGGCATGCACCTGGGCCAGGAGCCGAGCCTCGGCCACGACGTCGTCGGGCGAACGCGACCGGGACGCCCCGCGGGCGAGTCGGGTGGCGCAAAACGAGCACTTCCGGTCGCACCCGTCCTGGACCTTGAGCCAGCCGCGTGACGCCCCGCGGCGCCGCCGGAGGAGCTCGCCTCCGATGGGCTCCGAATCCATCCGGTCGAAGGGGGTCCGCATCTCGATCTGCACGAGTCCCTGACCGGCCGTCGACGAGACCGCCGCCCCGACCTCCGCCGGATCGTGGCCGGGGATGACCGCCACGACCCCCGGCATGTCGCGGTAGTCGTCCGCCTTCAGCGCCGCCGAACATCCGGCCACCACGATCTCGGCCTCGGGTCGCTCCCGTCGAAGACGTCGGATGAAGCGACGCGCCTCGGCATCGGCCTGGTTCGTGACGGTGCACGTGTTGACCACGAAGAGATCGGCATCGTCGCGCGCCGGCACGGTCCGACCGCCGCGCGCCTCGATCTCCTGGCGCATCCGTTCCGTGTCGTACTGGTTGGCCTTGCACCCGAAGGTGTGGTAGTGGACACGCATGCGACCCCCTTCCCCGGAAGCGTCTCGGGGCGGGATCAGAAGCCGGCGGCCTGGAACGACAGCGTGGCCCGCCAGAAGTTCTCGGCGATGCCCCCGGCCCACCGGCGGCCGCGCTCCACGGCGAAGTCCACCGCGGCGAGGGTGATGTCGTTGGTCCGGTTCAGGGCGAGGCCGACGCCGCCGGAGTAGATCCGCTCCGTCACGTCGTTGGTGTCGAAGGAGAAGGGCAACGTCGAACGCCGATACCCGAACCGTAGCGGAGCGTCGCGCCCCCAGAGGCGCGCCCGGGAGAACTCGACCCCGAGCCCGAATCCGTTGGCGCTGCCGGCCTGCACCGATCCCGTGAGGTCTGACTGCGTGTCCGACCAATCGGCGAGCACCGCGCTGGCCGCGAAGAGGACAGGTCCGTACGTGGCGCTGACCCCCGCCCGATACTGGACGGGAAGGCTGAAGGTCCGGTCACCCCCGTCGGTGTCGTCCTGGGCTTCGGCATCGAGATCGGAGGGAATCTGGACACTGGCCGCCACGTGGTAGCGGTCGGTGAGGGTGGCAGAGACACCCGTGGTGAGATGGTAGCCGCTGTAGGCCCAGCGACCGCGCTCGACGTACGAGTTCACGTCCGCGGCGATCTCCTCGCCGAAGGTCCGGGTGAGCGTCCGTACGATGGTGCCGGCGTACCGGCCGACGGTCAGACCGACGGAGACGTCGGTCCCCAGGGTCTGTGCGTACCCGAGATTCAGGTTCGAGACGGAGCCGTCCTGGACGAACTCGTCGTTGGTCGCGACGGTCTCGGTGCTGAGATCGACGCTGCCGGTCCTGGAATCGGTGTAGTTCTGGTCGAGGAACGAGCCGACCTGCAACGACATCATCCCGTCGAAGACCGGATACGCGAGCCCCATGAGGGGGAAGCGGTTGCCCTGGAAGCTTCCGCTGGGTCCGCCCTCGGCGGAGTAGTCGACCCAGCTGGGCTGGTTCGCGAAGACACCCGTGGCCACGGCCAGCCGGCCCAGGGCCGCCGGGTCGGTGGGCATGAAGGCGCCGCCAGGCAGGCCGATGCCCATGCTGCCCAGGGCCCGCGATCGCCCGTCCAGCGCCTCGCTGGGAACTCCGAGCCCCGCCGCGTTGAAGACCGACTGGGCGGTTGCCTCCCTGGCGAGCCCACACACAGCGAGTCCCACGGCAAGCGCGCCGACGTTGAATCGTACGAGGCGGCTCATCATGGGAGCTCCATGTCGGGTCCGATGGTCAGTACGAGTCTCAACACCGGTTCGAGCGCGCTCCCCGGTCCCTCAAACGACGCGAAGGCGATGGAGAGGGGCTCGAAAACCGACAGGAGGGCCAGCGTACCCGGCGGCTCGTTCCCGTTCTCGTCCTCACCCCTGAGGAGATCGCGGGCGAAGGACGTGAAGGGAATCTCGATGACGACGCCGGGACTGCTCCCGAAGGCATCGGGCGCCACCGCCCGTCCCAATGCAGCACCCACGAGGGAGCCCCCCAGGGGCGACTTCGGCATGGACGCCCGGTCGAAGACCGGACGCACGTCGAGTCGAACGGTGTCCGTGGGCTGGAACGCCGCGTCGGTGGTCCGGCTCGTGAGCTTCAGGGCCGCGAAGCTCACCTGCCCCGGCTCGATCTCGAAGGGGCACCCCACCTCGGCGCAGAACTCGGGCGGGCCCGTGATCTGAGCGGGGATCGCCACGTCGAGAATGGTCCGCCACGACGGGGCGCCGCCGATGCGGACGCCGTCGGGCGGCGGATCGGGGAATGGTGCGTAGATGAACGTGGTGGACCGAGGGCTCACCGTAAGCTCGGCGATGGTGTCGGGATTCGACGCCGGGCGAACGTCCAGGCGCAAACGCGTCTGGCTGATCTGCAGCCGCGGACCAGGATCGAAGGACTCGATCCGGCCGCCGCGTGACAGATCCAGCGTGTCGGCCCACGCCGCCACGTCGGCGGAATCGAGCATGAACACCACCGAATCGCCGGAGGCGGGATCCCACACCGCGGTGTCGACGACGAGGACCGGGCCTGCGCCGGGCTCCGTCCAGGCCCTCGTGTCGTTGATGGTGTCGATGGCCGCGGTCCACGTTGCCGTCGTCGGGTCCCACTCCTGCTGCACCCGCCCGAGCCCGAGGGTCACGGGACCGGTGTTGGTGCTCGCCAGAGTGTCGAAGAACGCGACGAGGCGCCCGCCGATGCCGGTGATGCTCGAGTCGGGACGCTGGGCGCCGGTGGTGTCGCGAACCGTCACCGCCTGGGGATACCCGGGATACCGGATGAGCGTCCGTGCGTCGAGGGTGCCGGCGAACTGGTTCGCTACGAACCCGACTCCGAGATCCTCGGGCGAGCCGTAGCCCCCGAAGACCTCGAGGTTGGAGGCGAAATCGCTCCAGGGAATCTCCACCTCCACCGTGATGGGCCCGGCCGGAAGGGGCGTGCCGGTGATGCCGACGGGGAATTCCTCGTCGCACGCGGCCACGACACCACAGAGCATCGCCGTGGATGCCGCCATACGCATCCACCGTGCCTTCGATTCGAAAACGCTCAAATGCTTGGCCCTTCCTCGTCGTCGGACCAAACGCGCTGCAGGCGCGGGGTCAGACCGGTCAGAATTTCATAGCTGATGGTGCCGGCGAGGCCGGCGACCTCGTCCAGCGAGATCGTCTCCGCACCCTGCGTCCCGATGAGTGTCGCCACATCGCCCTCGGCCACCGCGGGAACGCCGGAGATGTCTACCACCGTGACGTCCATGGAGATCCGTCCGATGATGGGAACGCGGACCCCGTGCACCAGGGCGTGTCCCCGATTCCCCAACGCCCTGGGGAAGCCGTCTCCGTACCCGATGGACACCGTCGCCCATCGCTCGTCCTTCGACGCCACATAGGTGGATCCGTATCCGAGGGTCGTACCAGCCGCCGCGTCGCGGAGGTGAACGATACGCGCATGAAGCGAAACGACCGGTTCGGGCTGCGGCTGTCCGCCTCCGATCCGGCCACCGTAAAGGTAGATGCCCGGGCGCACGATGGCGTTGCCCAGCTCCGGAGCCCGAAACACTCCTGCGCTGTTGAGGACATGGACCAGCGGGACGCCTACCTCGGTGGCGAGGCGCTGGCGCACGCCGTCGAAGCGCTCCCATTGGAGCCGGATGCTCTCCTCGGCGGTGGCCGCGTCGTCCGCGTCGGCGGAGTGCAGATGCGTGTACGCCCCGACCCACGTGACGGCCGTGCCGGCATCGCCGAGGGCGGGCAACCAGGCATCCACCGCCTGCGCGTCGAATCCACTGCGTCCCATCCCCGTGTCCACGTCGACGTGGACACGGGGTGACGCTCCTGTCCGCGACGACACGTCCACAACGCCGCTGAGAGCACGAAGGCTCGAGATCGAAAGGTCGAGGTCGGCGCCCAGGGCAGCCTCGATTTCACCCAGAGGGACCGGGCTGCATACGAGGATGCGTCCCGAGAATCCCCCGTCCCGGAGTGCCAGCCCTTCGCCTACGGTGGCGACCCCGAAGCCCCAGGGGTCTTCCCGTTCGAGGATCGCCACGACCTCACGGACCCCGAGGCCGTAGGCGTTGGCCTTGACCATGGGGAGAACGGCGGAATCCGGACCGACGGAATCGGCGATCCGCCGGAAGTTTCGGCGCAGGGCGTCCGGGCTCGCGCGCACCCAGGCGCGCCCTCGGGGGTTCGTTGACATAGGCCGTCAAAGATGCCAAGAACAGGGCACTTCGTGCACCGCCGCGCACCCGATTCCGGACAACGGTGCCGTACTCCCCACCCCCGAGATCCGTGGGCGACTCGTCACATCACTTTCCCGGGCCCGGCACCCTCGACCGTGCCCTCGCCCTCGTTCGTCATCTCCGCGCCGAATGCCCCTGGGATGCCAAGCAGACCGCGGAGTCGCTCATCCCCCACCTCCTCGAGGAGACGCACGAGGTCGTCGACGCCATTCGGGACGGGGATCCCCACGAGTTGGAGGGGGAGCTCGGCGATCTCCTGCTGAACCTGGCCTTCCAGATCGTGGTGGCCGAAGAGGGCGGCGAGATGGACGCCGACTCCGTGTACGGACGACTCGAAGCCAAGATGATCGCTCGCCACCCGCACGTCTTCGGCGACGCCGAGCACCGAAGCTGGGAGGAGTCGAAGGCGGCCGAGCGTCCGGCGGACGAGAGCGTGCTGGCCGGCCTTGCCCGGGGACTCGACCCCCTCACCAAGGCGTTCCGCATCCAGGAACGCGTGGCCGGCGTGGGCTTCGACTGGGCCGACCACCACGGCGCGTTGGCCAAGGTCCGGGAGGAGCTGGACGAGGTCGTGGAGGCGTTGGAGACGGGTTCGAACCCGGGCTCGGTGAGCGAAGCCCCGGCCGGGTCATCGGGGGATCCTGAAACGCCCCATGGGTCATCGGGGGATCCAGCCGCGATCCAGGAAGAGGTCGGTGATCTTCTCTTCGCCGTGGTGAACCTCTCCCGCCTGATCGGCGTCCACCCCACCACGGCGCTGGCTCGAGCGAATACCAAGTTCCAGCGTCGTTTCGAGCGCGTGGAAGCGGTTGCGCGGGAACGGGATCTTGAGCTGGGCAGTGCCGGGCTCGAGGCCCTCGACGGGATCTGGAACGAGGTCAAAGAAGAGGAGTGACGGCACCCGCCGAGATTCAGCGAAAAGACCGCGAGAGCCGAATCCTCAGTACCCCGCCCGCTTGTCCACCACGTTGCGCCACTCCTCCACCGGCGCCCCCGCCAGGTAGAGATCGAGGTTCCCCACGATCAGGTCCGCCTCCCGACGCCAGAAGCCCCGGGTCACCGCCGATACGTGGGGCGTCATCACGACGTTGGGCAGGCCCCACAGCGGGTGGTCCGACGGCAGGGGCTCCTCGGAGAAGACGTCCAGTCCCGCCCCGCGAATCCGGCCCTCCGACAGCGTGTCCACCAGAGCCTGCTCGTCCACGAGCCCACCGCGCGCCACGTTGATGAAGACGGCGCCGCTCTTCATGCGGGCGAAGGCGTCGGCATCGACCATGCCGCGGGTCTCGGGCGTGTCGGGTGCTGCGACGACGATGGCGTCGCACTCCCGGTAGACGGCATCGAGGCCTGATTCACCCCACACCATCTCGATGCGGGAGCCCAGCACGCCTCCACCGGCCACGGGCTTCAGATTCGCCTCACCCGGCCGGGCCGGGCGACGCTTCACCGCGATGACCCGGGCACCGAGGCTGGCCACGCGACGCGCCACCTCCCGTCCGATCCCGCCGAATCCGATGATGCCCACCGTGGAGTCGGAAAGCTCCGTGAGGGGAGCTCCGTCGACGTAGTACGGCTCCTTGGTCCACTCGGCCTGCCGCTGTGCGTCCAGCGCGAAGTCGAGCCCCCGTCCGAAGTGCAGGAGCATGGCCAGCACGGTTTCGGCCATGGGCGGGGCATGGACACCCGCCGAGTTGGTGAAAACCACGGGGCTGTCGAGCATCGTCGCCGTGAGGGAGCTACCCACGCCGGCGGCCCCAGAGTGGACCCACTCCAGCTTCCGCCCGGCGTGGAGGAGCTCTTCGGGGATCCCGTAGCCGAAGTAGACCTCCGCCTCGGACACGGCATCCAGGACCTCGGGGGCGACCCGCGCGGCCCCGTCACCCGATCCGTCGGTGGGCTCGTCGATGACGACGAGCTCCCACTCGGTGGGAAGGCGGTCCCGAAGCTCGTCGGGCACCCACGACGGCATGGCCCAGATGGGGCGCCGGTCCATCATGTCGAGAACGGCGCGAGGCATGGCGAGCTAGGGGTACAGGCGGTTCATGAGACGCGGGAAGGGGATCATCTCACGGACGTGGTGCCGCCCGCTGATCCACGCCACGGTGCGCTCGATCCCCAACCCGAAGCCCGAGTGCGGGAAGGTCCCGTACCGGCGCAGATCCAGGTACCAGGCGTACGCCTCTTCCGGCAGTTTCTCCTCCCTGATGCGCTCCCGAAGGCGGTTCAGGTCGTCCTCCCGCTGTGAACCGCCGATGATCTCGCCGTACCCCTCCGGCGCCAGGAGATCGTCGCACAGGACGGTCCGGGGGTCGTCGGGGTTCTCCTTCATGTAGAAGGCCTTCGCACCCTTCGGGTAGTCGTGCACGAAGAGCGGGAGCTCCCGGTCCTCCATGAGGAGCGTTTCGTCGTTGGCGCCCAGGTCCTGACCCCACTCGATGGTGCTCCCCTTCTTCTGGAGCTCCTCCACCGCGTCGCTGTAGCTGATGAG
>CALJKZ010000654.1 GCA_937983085.1 uncultured Gemmatimonadales bacterium | reverse complement strand
CCCAGAACCGAGGATGCTGGAGACCCGTCGGGTACGGGAGCACCATGTCCAGGAAATCGTCGTAGGCCGCCCGCGGTCCCGCCCCCTGGGACGGAACCGACTCCTGGAACCGTGCGTCGATCTCCGGCGGGACCGGCTGCCACGCGGGATGATCCCGCACGTCACGCTGGTAGTCGATCATCCGGTCCAGCATCTCGTGAGCCAACGAACGGAAGGCGCCCCAATCACCAGGATCCAGCGTCTCTTCTTCACCAGCCAACAGGTCGGCGTGGCCACCGCGGTCGGCCCCCGGTCCGTGCCGACCCCTCCCCACCAGCACATCACTCGTCCTCGTCCTCATCCTCATCCTTCCTCCCTTGAACATCATCCCTGGACCACGACCGGCTCCTGACCTCGTCACAGATCACGATCCGGTACTCCTCGTAGAACGCCGACCTGCCCAGTCGTTGAGCCTCGCCGTGTAGCGGATCCCGTCGCCAGGCCGCTTGTGTCGCGGCATCATGAAACCGAACCAGCGTCAGTCGCTCGCCGTCTTCCGCTACGAAGCTCTTCATGTCCACGAAGCCCTCATGCTCGTCCTCGGCCAGGGCCAGGAGCCGCGCAGACCAGGTTTCGTATTGGTCCCGCTGCACCTCGTCCAGCTCTCTCAGCCGACTGAAGAAGAGCGTGTAGATCATGGGCCTTGCGTCGCTCGATTGTATCGGTACATTTATGGACACGGTCGACTAATTGTACTATTCAAGGACCGTAAGACTCGGGACGATTTACGTCAATAGGTGGGCATTGTACCCATGACAATTCTGGACCCGAAGATTCTCGAAACGGACACACCGCTGTACGTCGCCATCGCAGACGCCATCGCCCGCGACATCGACACGGGGGCCCTGTCCGAGGGTGCCCGCCTCCCGACCCATCGACGGCTCGCCCAGCATCTGGGGGTGACGGTGGGCACGGTCACTCGGGGCTACGCCGAGGCGGAGCGGCGGGGACTCGTTGCCGGCGAAGTCGGACGTGGCACCTTCGTCCGAACGCGGTCCGACCCCGAGGACTTCGGTTGGCGGGATGCCGCGCAAACCGGCACCCAGAGCGGTGTCATCGATCTGAGCCTCGCGTGCCCGTGGGTGCCCCCCGATGGGGAGGAGGGACGGCTGCTCGGCCGCACCCTCGAAGAGATCTCGCGAAGCCGCGGTCTCGACGAGCTCGTCCAGTACAACCCGACGACCGCGTTGCCGCGCCACCGGGCAATCGCCGCCGAGTGGATCGGCGAACTCGGTCTGGACGTGGGCCCGGACAACGTCGTCGTCACCAACGGCGCCCAGCACGCGATGACCGTGGTCCTCGCCACGCTTCTGCGTCCCGGAGACACACTTCTCACGGCGGAGCTCACCTACCCGGGGCTTAAGGCGGTGGCCCAGATGCTCGGGCTGAGGCTACGGGGCGTCGCTCTCGACGAGGAGGGCATCCTCCCCGACGCACTGGACGCGGCATGTGCGGAGACGGGCGCGACCGGCCTCTACTGTGTGCCGAACGTGCAGAATCCCACCAGCGCGACGATGTCGGCGGAGCGACGTCGGGCCGTCGCCGAGGTGGCTCGCGCCCGCCAGTTGATCGTGGTGGAGGACGAGATCGACGTTGCTCCCCGATCGGACCGACTCCCGCCGCTCGCCACCTTCGCCCCGGAGCGGACACTGCACCTGAGTACCTTGTGCAAGTGGGCGACCTTCGGGCTCCGCGTCGGCTTCATCGCTGCCCCGGACCGCGCCGTGGAACGGCTACGCTCGGGGGTCCGCTCGAGCTTGTGGATGGCCGCACCGCTCATGGTCGAGGTGGCTACACGTTGGATCGCGAACGGGACGGCAAACCGACTCGGGCGACGCAAGTACGAGGAGTTGGAGTACCGACACGGCATGGTGCGCGACGTCTTCGGAGACCGTTTTCGGTACGAGACCAACCCACGTTCGCTCCACCTGTGGCTGCACCTGCCGGCGCCTCTCCGCAGCGACGAATGTGTGGCTCAGGCCCGCCAACGCGGTGTGTGGCTGGCAGGGGCGGAGGCGTTCACCGTCGGGAGAGACGTCCCCCATGCGGTGCGCGTCTCCATCGCGGCTGTGCCGCGGCGAGAGGAGCTTCGACGAGGCCTGGAGATCGTCTCCGAGATTCTGGAGGGAGGGACGGAGCCCTGTACGGACATCCTGTGAGGCGCCACGCCTGCGCCGTCAGCGTCGCGCCACGCACTCCCGGGCCTTCGCCAGATGGTGATCGTCGTGCTCGGCAACGAAGAAGGCCCAATCGATGAGCCTCATCGGCTGCTGGAGTCGCGGATGCAGGCTCGTGCGCCCTACGTCGTCCTCGCCCAGGCCTTCAAGCCTCCGCACCAGCTCTTCCCGCCGGACGCGGAGGCCGGTGACCACATCCCTGGCGGGCCGGTTGGCGTGATCCGCCCGCACGGTGGCCGCGTTGGTCGGATCGGCCGCAGAGAGGACCGAGGCGCCATTCAAGAACTCCTCAAGGCGGAGCTCGTCGAGGTCGCTGAGATCGTCGAGATGGCCAAGATGATCCTTCGCTGACCATTGCCCGCCGACCCGGGCACCCAAAGCCTCCTCGCTCACGCCCGTCAGCAGATGCGCCGCCAGAACCGGGGTCCCGCGAAGCCTCTCGACCACCGCCGAGAACGCATGAATGGGGAGGCCGAACGACCACTCGCGGTCGAACCATGCCCCCGTTGGAATCGTCACGGACCGTCCGCCTTCACTCGGAAACCAGTGCCTCTACGGGGCTGACGGACGCCGCACGCCACGCCGGCGCCCAAGCAGCCACGACCGCGACGGCGCCCAACAACAACCCCACACCGAGGAACGTCACGGGGTCCAGCGGCGGCACGCCCACCAGGAGCGACGCCACGAAACGCGTCAGCCCGACGGCGGCCAGACTCCCGATGGCAATCCCCAGTCCCGCAAGCACCGCCCCCTCGACCAGCACGCCCGACCAGACCTGCCGCCTGGTAGCGCCGAGGGCTCCCTTGATCCCGAACTCGCGGGTCCGGCGGCCCACCGAGAAGGCCAAAACGCCCCCGATGCCCACCCCGGCGATGACCAGCGCGAGAAGCGCGAAGCCACCGAGTAGCATGGCATTGAGCCTGCGCGACGCCACCGATTGGTCGGCAAGCTCGGCGAGGGTCGCGACGTTGGTGATGGGCTGATTGGAGTCGTGTGCCCTGACCACGGCGCGCACGCCGGCTACGAGCGCCTCCGGCTCGCCGCTCGTCCGGATCACGAGTGACTCCACCACGCCTACCTGGGGATACGGATTGTACATCGCGTGTGTGATCGGCGCGTCCACGCCCCCGTCCCGGGTGTCCTCGACGACACCGACAATGGTACGCATGTCAGGCCCGACGCCCATGAACTGCTCGAGAAGCGGGTCGACCCATGCGATGCGCCGTCCCACGGGGTTCCGGTCGCCGAAGTACGCGCGGGCCATCGACTCGTTGATCACGACGATCTTCTGCGCATCCTCCACGTCCGTCGTCGTGAACGTCCGCCCCCTCAGGACACGGATCCCCATGGTCTGGAAGTACCCCGGTGAAACCACGCGGAAGTCAGCCCTCGGCGTCACCCCCTCGGCGGGATGATGGTCTTCGACGTCGACGGGGATTCGCAGGCTGAAGCTCCCTCCGTCCGAGAATGGAACCGAGCTGGCGAGTGCGGCCTCCACCACACCGGGGAGAGCACGCACGCTGTCGAGGATCGAGAGGTATTGGTTGCGCACCCCCCAGAAGTCCTGGGTCATTCGCTCGTAGTCCACCGGGACGTCCACTGCAAGCACGTGCTCGGTGTCGAAGCCCACATCCACCCGGTTGAGATGGATCATGGTCCGTAGCATGAGACCGGCGACGATCAGGAGTACGAAGGATGTGCCGATCTGGGCCACGACGAGCCCCCGCTGGGCCCGACGACTCCCCGAGCCCCCGGTCGAGCGGGTTCCGCTACGGGTGAGGGAGCCTCCGACGCCGTCGCCCTTGGGCAAGCTCGGCAGCATCGCGAAAACGCCGGAAGCAACGACGGCCGCGAGCAGTGCGAGGCCGAAGACCCTTCCGTCCAGCACGATCTCCGAAGCCCTCGACGTGTACCGCTCCGCGAACCGAACGATCAGGTCGAGGCTGACCCAAGCGAGCACGAGTCCCAAGGCCGCACCCACAACGGCAAGCACGAGGCTCTCCACCAAGAGCTCCCGTCGCAAGGCGCCCCGGCTCCCCCCGAGCGAGACCCGAACCGCCAGCTCGTGGTCCCGGCGCATCACCCGCGTGAGGGTCAGGTTGGCCAGGTTCGCGCAAGCGATGACCAGCACGAGGAACGCCGTCCCAAGAAGCAGAAGGAACGTGGGACGCGCGCGGGCCGTGAGTTGGGTCTTCAGAGGTGTCACCGAGACTTCGTACCCTGACCCGCTGTCGTACACCTCGGGATGATCCCCGTGGAGCCGAACGGTGATCGCCTCGACCTCGGCTCTGGCGGACTCGAGGGTCGCGGTCGGAGCCAGTCGGCCGAAGACCTCCGTCATCCGGTGCCGCCGGTCGGTATTCATGGTGGCCTCGAGGTGGTGTGGACTCGACGCCATGTTCACGTAGATGTCGGTCCGCTCGGGATAGGGAGGCGCCGGCTCGACCACGCCCACGAACGTGGCCGTGCGGCCGTTCATCTCCACGGTCCGCCCCAGGACGCCGGGGTCCCCACCGAAGGCCGACCGCCAGTAGGCATTCGAAAGGACGATGACGGCCGGAGCCGCTTGCCCGTCGTCTTCGGGACCGAGCACGCGGCCGAGCTCGGAGGTGAGGCCCATGACCTCGAAGTAGTTCCCGGTCACGATTCCTGCTCGGACCCTCCGGGGACCCTCGTGGCCGAGCATGGTGAAGGTCATGGCCGAAAACTCGGCGACGGCGCCGAGGGAAGGGGCGGCGTTCCGGTAGTCGTCGATCTCGGGGACCGAGAACAGAGCGTTGTCGATGCCCGCCAGGGTCGCCGCATGCCGGAGATAGACGAGTTGGTCGCCATCCTCGTGCGGTAGCGGCTTGAGCAGGACGCCGTCGACGGCACTGAACATGGCGGAGTTCGCCCCGATTCCCAGCCCTAGCGTGACGACGAATACCAGTGCGTAGCCCGGGTTTCGGCCGAGCCCTCGTACGGCGTACCGGACATCCCTCGCGAGTGCGTCCAACATCATCTCCACCCCTCCCCTTTCTGGTTGCAGTCGACCGTCTTCGCTCGGTCGACCTCCCTCGACCCTACCCAGGCGCAGCGTGACTCCGTTGACGACCGCGTCTAGAGCCACCTCCCACCAGAACAGCACGGCCCCTACCAACGGACGACGGTACCGCTGTTCGTTACGCTGGCGGGTCAGGTGCTGCACGACCTCCGCACCGAACTCCTCCCTGAACCACCGGGGATAGGCGAGGAGCAGGATCCGGTACTTCACGGGCGGCCACCGTGGACGCCGACGACTAGGCGGTCCGTGGGACTACCGATCTCGCCGCTTCGAGATCGGCCTCCAATCGATCGACTTCCGCCTCGAGAGCGAGGCGCCCTTTCGCGGTAATCGAGTAGAAGCGCCATCGCTCGTTGGCCTCCGCCTCGATGCCCGGCGGCGGGTCCGTCTCCTCGATCAGGCCCTCCCCCGCCATCCGCCGGATGCCGGCATACAGTGTCCCCGCCCCGAGACGGACGGCTCCGCCGGTTCGCTCCTCCACCATGCGCTTGATGTGGTATCCGTGCGCGACCTCCTGGGCCAGGCTCAGGAGGATGTGGAAGGTGGCCGGCGTGAGCGGCGCGGGCTGCTCGGCTTCGGGCGATGCCATGCTCGATCGTCGATTAACGATGATTGATTATCGATGATCGATATTAGGAGACACGATCCGGTGCGTCAAGACGGCTCGAGATCCCCACGGATCGAATCCCGAGTACGGCCATGCCGGACCGCCCGCCCACGGCTCGCGGCGATTCGGGACGACCCCCTACGGTGATCGGATCCCGCTCTCCTCACGAGCCTCCGCCAGGGCGTGCGCGTGCGCTGCTTCGGCATCGGTAACGGCGATCATGTCGGGCTGTCCGGTGCCTCGCCAGATGATCTGCGCGATCCAGCGACCCTCGCCCGCGGACCACGTCTCGGTCCAGCCCACGTCCTCCGAGAAGACGGTGTCCGACGCGGTGACGGCCCGCCACTCCGACGCGAGGCGATGAGTCCGGTTGATCAGGCCCATGAGCATGTCGTACGACTCTCCGCCGTCGGTCAGGAGGTTCGACGTGAGCGTCTCCGCACCGGTCCAGAAGGTCAGCCCGACGACCCTGTCCGCGCCGTCGAGCAACGCCTCCATCCGTCCTGCGCCGTCCCGCAACGGCACCGAGCACGATCGGTACCCTGCCGCCGATGCGCTGCACGTGAAGCGGTCCCCCTGACTCTGGGCCGAGATGTCATCGAGCTCGGCGAAGGGCATGCCGATTCGCATGTCCCACATGTCGAAAGGAGACTCCGGGTCGCCGCAGCCCGCGATCGCTCCGATCAGCGCGAACGACAGGAGGGTCGAA
>CALJKZ010000653.1 GCA_937983085.1 uncultured Gemmatimonadales bacterium | reverse complement strand
GTCCTACGAACACCAGCGAAGCTTCTACCGCATCAGCTACCCGGGGCCGGCTCGGCCGGTGCTCGCTGTGGGCGATCGTTCCTTCGAGGTGGTGGATTGCTCCGAGTCGGGTTTGCGCTACGAGCTGACAGCGCGCGATCCCCTTCCGGCCCCGGGGACCACCATCCAGGGAACGGTCCGGTTCAAGCGCGGTCAGGAAGTGGAGATCGTCGGCGCGGTGGCCCGGCACTACGGCGACACCGTCGCGCTTCGCCTGAAGGGCGATGGGATTCCCTTTCGCCTCATCCTCGACGAGCAGCAGTATCTGCGGCGGAACTTCCTGCGGCACCTGACGGGTGACGACGACGCCACGGAGTGAGGCGAGCATTGGGGTCACTGACTCCACCCCGTAGCTTTGGAGTCATGGACACCCCCCAGAGCCTATACTCCACCGGCGCGGCAACCAGATTGGATGGCGGGTCGGATCCTGGCCCCGATGGCCCTGTCGTCGCGGTAGACAATGCCGGTGGAGCTCCTCTGGCGCGGCCGCTGGGCCTGACGCTTCTCGGCGTGGTCGTGGCCGTCTGGCCGACGGTGAGCAGCTTTCCTCCCACGTGGAACGCGTCGTATCAGGAGCATGGCTTCTTCGTCGGGGGGCTCGTGCTGTGGCTCCTCTGGCGGAATCGACGCCGGGTCCTACACGAGGCCGACGAAGGCATCCCGGACCTTCTCCCCGTGGTGGGGCTGATCTCCCTGAGCTGGCTCTTCGCCGTCATCATGAACGTGCGGCTCATCCATCAGCTTCTCTTCTGGGCTCTGGCGACAATCGGCGCGCTGACGATCTTCGGCTGGCGGGCCCGCCGGCCGATCCTGGTCACGGCCGCCACCTTCCTCCTGGCGATCCCGTTCTGGTCCCTCGCGACTCCAGTCCTCCAGCGCTTGACGACGATCATGAGTGGCGCCATCGCTCGAGCCGGTGGAGTCGAAGCCGTCATCCGAGAGGACACGATCTCCATCTCCACGGGGACCTTCCTGGTGGAATCGGGCTGCTCGGGGATCAACTACCTGATGGGTGGCCTGGTCCTGGGTGCGTTCTACGCCCACCTCTTCACGGATCGCTGGCAGACGCAGGCGAAGATCGTGGCGGTGGCAGGGGCGTTCTCCATCGTCGGCAACTGGATTCGGGTGGCAGCTCTCGTGTTCCTCGGAGAGGCCACGGCGATGCAGTCTCCCTACATCGAGGATCACCTCTGGCAGGGGTGGGCGATCTTCACCCTGCTGATGATCCCCACATACTTCGTCGCACGCCGCATCGAGGAACGCGACGCGAGAACGCAAGCGGCCGAGGCCGAGGCGCCGACGCCGAAGGGCGATGTCTCGACACCGGTCGTCTCGCCCGCTCTGATGGGCCGGGCCCGGCGCACCGCTCTCGCGGCGGTGGCAGGTCCGATCCTCTTCTATGCCGTGGGTGTCCTGCCGACCGGTGGCGATCCCGATCTCGATCCCGGGGTCTTCGGTGTGGCCGACGACTGGGAAGCCGTGGCGGAGCCAGCGCCGTGGACCCCGGACTTCGGGGGGTTCGACGCCCGGGCCGATTGGGTGGTGAGAAGCCCCGACGGGACCCTGCAAGGGACCCGCCTTCTCTTCGCCGATCAGCAGCAGGGCGAAGAGCTCATCCAATACAACAACCGCATCGCACCGGACTCCCTCGTTGCGGCCAGCAGGATCATCGGTCCTGTCGGTGTTTCGCGTCGATTCGTCCACGAGACGGTCGTCCGGGACGCCGACGTGCCGCGCGTGGTTTGGCACTGGTATCGGGTCGCCGGATTCGACACGCCCTTCGAGAGCAAGGCCAAGCTCCTCGAGATCCTGGCCTTCTTCCGGCGCTCACCCGCCGCTGAGTTGGTGGTCCTCTCGGCTGGGTGTGCCCCGGACGACTGCACCGACGCTGCGAGGACCTTGAGGGCGGCGTTCGGCGTCACGATGGATCCGACTCCTTCCGCGGGGGATCCCGACCCAGGTGAGGGAGATTCCGGCGCAGGTGAGGGAGATCCCGCCATAGGTGAGGGAGATCCCGCCCCAGGTGAGGCGGATCCCGCTCGAGGGTAGAGCGAAGCGGCTTCTGCTCGGGATCGTTCGACGCCCGCGGACGGGGAGTTGGTTCGTTCTGGCGAACCCGGTGGGTAGGCGGACGCCTGGTCTCTCGCGCCTCCGGCGTCGGTCCTCCGCGCGCCGGCCCTGGCATTCCTTCTCCACAGCGTTGCCACCTCCCAGCATTGCCACCTCCCGAGCGTTGCCAGCCCGCCTCGCCATGACTCTATTCGGGGCTCCCTTCCACCCCGTCCGGAGTTCGAATGGCTCGCACACGCCGTCGCTCGTCGTCCTTCCTCTATCTGACCGTCGCGTTGGGTGCCCCTCTCGTCGCGGGCTGTGCCGGCGAAGGTGGGGCCAATGGGTCCATGATGGACGGGGTGCCGCTTCCACCTGGGGTCGAGGCCATCTCGTTTCTCGGTGACACGCTGCGCAGCGCAGAGTTGCCACCCGAAGTGCTCGAGGTGTATCAGGCCCGCTACGACGAAGCGGCGGCTGAACTGGCCGAGAACCCCGAAGACGCGGATGCCCTCATCTGGATGGGCCGGCGCACGGCCTATCTGGGGCAGTATCGGGAGGCCATCGACACGTACACGCATGCGCTCTCGCTCCATCCCGGAGACGCTCGGCTGTACCGACAGCGCGGCCATCGCTATCTGACGGTTCGCGAACCCGACAACGCGATCGCAGACTTCCGGCGGCCGCTCGTGCTGACCGAGGGGGAGCCCGACGAGGTCGAGCCCGACGGACTTCCCAACGCCATGAACATCCCGACGAGCACCCTTCAGTTCAACATCTGGTACCATCTGGCCCTGGGACACTACGTGCAGGGAGAGTTGGAGGAGGCAGCGGAGGCCCAGCGGGGGTGTCTGGACGTGGCGGTCCATCCCGACTCGGTGGTGGCGTGCTCGTACTGGCTGTACATGACGCTCGTTCGCCTGGGCGAGGAGGAGGAAGCCGACGAGGTCCTCGCCGAGATCGATGAGGGCATGGAGATCATCGAGTCCACGGCCTACCTGAACCTCCTGCTGCTTTTCAAGGGGGAGCGGAGCATCGAAGACGTGGTTGGACCGGCAGGTACCGACGTCTCACTCCAGAGCACCACGACGGCCTACGGGGTAGGGGTGTGGCACCTTCTGAATGGGCGTACCGAATCCGCGCACGAAACCTGGGAACGCATTCTCGAGGGGCGCAGCCAGTGGGCGGCCTTCGGATACATTGCGGCGGAAGGCGAGCTCGCCCGTTCCGCCATCGGTTGACGAGGAGATCCTGAGATGACCCACGGAATCACCGCCCTGTTCATGGTCGCCGCTTTCCAGGTGGCACCAGCCCAGGTTCAGATCACGCCGGAACGTGCCGAGATCGAGGTCACGGAGGCGGCCCAGCTCGAGGTTCGGGCGTTGGA
>CALJKZ010000652.1 GCA_937983085.1 uncultured Gemmatimonadales bacterium | reverse complement strand
GCGGGTCGCCCACTGGAACACACTCGGCCTCCCGAGGCGCGCAAGTCTTTGGTGGCGCGTCGAGCGCTTGGCGGAGGATACGGAGGTGCTGCCAGTCGACCTGCGTCGGCTTGCGCTGAGACCGTCGACCGCGCCGGCCGCGCCGCCGCAGATGACCAGGGCGACCGACGAACTGGATGGAGAGGCGCTGGCCTTTCAGGCCGATCGGCGGAGGCTCATCAACAGTCTCGACGAGGGCACGCCGATTCGGGATCTCGTGGCAGAGTTTGCAGCTGAACGCAGCCGTGCGTGGGTGTACCGGACGATCCAGCACTATCGGGTGCGGGGCAGCGTAGCTGATGCGCGGACCGCCTATCGCGTGCGGCCACCGAAGATCGAGCCGGCGGTCCGCTATCTCCTCGAAGCCTATCAGGCGCGGCGAAAGGCCCGTCCGACCATCGCCAACGTTTGCCTCCGGCTTGCCACGGCGTGCGGGCGCCTCGGCCTGACCGTGCCGTCAGAGTCGTGGGTCCGCGCCCGGATTGACGAGGACCCACAGCTCAAGTTGCGGCTGAGCCACGGGCGCGCTATCCAGCATCGGCAGCACCGTGCGATCATGAGCCGGGACGCAGGGGTTGCACCTGGCCAGATCTACGAGGTCGACAGCACGAAGCTCGACGTGTGGATCCGACGGAAGAACCGCAGCGGCAACCTCGAGGCTGTCCGGCCCGAGATGACACTCGTCATCGACGTGGCGAGTCGGGCGGTGGTGGGGTTCCACCTCTCGATGGTGCCGGTCGACGAGCAGTGCGTCCAGCAGGCCCTGCTGCACGCCATGACGGACGGGGAGGACGTCCGGGGGTTCTACGGGAAGCCAGCGGGAGCGAGAGTCGACCGAGGGGGCGAGTACACAGCCGACCTCAGGCACAAGCTCGGCGCGATTGGTGTCGATGTCCAACGTGGGCGACCGCATACCCCCGATGAACGCGCGAAGGTCGAGCGCGCACTGGGTACCATCAACAAGTGGCTGAGCGAGATGCCCGGCTACATCCCGGCCGTCGGCGGCAAGCCGAGGCTTGCCCAGAAGCACCTTTCCGAGCTCTGGGAGGAGCCTACCCTCCGGCACTGGATCCTGCTGCGCCTCCGCCACCTTAATGACGCCGTGTTGCACCGTGGGCTGGGTGCGACTCGCCGCATGGCATGGGAGACCGCGGCCCGACCTGTCGCTCTCACCGACACCGAGGTTCGGACGCTCCTTCCCGAGAGCCGCGAGGTGACCATCTCGCACGGCATCATCACGCTGCAACACGCACTTCGACGACACGTGTTCGCGGCGGACTTCCTGGCCGATCATGCCGGTCGACAGGTCGAGGTGCGGTACCAGAGCCTGCACGACCGGATGATCCACGTCTACGATACTCAGACGCGCCTGTACCTCGGTTCCGCGACGGCCATGAACGCCGAGACGACGGACGCCGACATCCAGCGCATCCAGCGCGCAAATCGGGAGCTCCGGGAGCGCGTGGCTGAGCTTCTCATGCCAGCGGTCGACGCGGAAACGCTCCGGGCCCGAGCCTCGGGAGAACTTCCCGGACCCGCAAAGCCCGTCCCCCTCATCGTGTCCATCGAGGAGAACGAGGACTCCGGGACGGAAGAGGTGGTGACGCGGTCTGTCCGAGTGGCTGAGGGGTCGGCGCCGCCTGATCCCGAAGTCCAGAAGCTCCAGGCGCGCCGGGCGCAGAGGGCCTCATGACGCGACCGGTCCACATTGGGATTCGCCGGGACGTGCTGGTGCCCCCGGGTGCGAAGGATCTCGTCCACACCGCGCCGCAGGTCAACCTTGCTCTCGCAGCGCTCGATCGAGTAGAGGATGGGGGCTTGTCGGTGTGGTACGGCGCCCCCGGTACGGGCAAGTCCGCTACTGCCTGGATGCTCTGCACGCTGGCTCGGGAACGTAGTGCGAGGGCGGCTGCCTATATGGAAGCGCCCGCCCCTACTGGCTCAGTGTGGGACGAGCGGAAGGCCCTCCGGGCCATGATCGGTGCCCTCGGGACGCCGCTGAGCGATCGTGCCGTCCGCGGGAGGTCGACGGCGGAAGTCGTCCGTCATTTCGCGACGCGGCTCTTGGTCGCTGACGTGCGCCTCCTCGTTCTCGACGAGGCCGGATTCCTCGGGCTCGAGGGAC
>CALJKZ010000651.1 GCA_937983085.1 uncultured Gemmatimonadales bacterium | reverse complement strand
CCTGCCCAACACGAGTGGCCGGAATCCCCGGGGGTCCCGCGCCGCGTAGAGGGTGTCGTCCACGGCGAGGACCATGGAGAACGCACCCTCGAGGTGAGACAGGGCATCGAGAACCTGACCGTCGATGCTGTCTTCCCGCGACTTCGCGATGAGGTGGACCAGCGTCTCTGAGTCGGATGACGATCGGAAGATCGCGCCCTCCTCGACGAGCCGGTGACGGAGAGCGAGCTGGTTCGTGAGGTTGCCGTTGTGCGCCAGGGCCAAGCTGCCCCGGGCGTACTTGGCGGTGATGGGCTGAACGTTGGCCAGGTTGCCGCCACCAGCCGTCGAATAGCGCACGTGGCCGACGGCCGTATCGCCGCTCAACTCGGCCAGCGCCTCGCGATCGAAGATCTCCGACACCAGGCCCGCGCCTTTGCGTACCCGGGCGTCGTCTCCGTCGAAGGAGACGATGCCGCCGGCTTCCTGCCCCCGATGCTGCAGGGCGTACATCGCGAGGAACGCCTGCTGTGCGGCGTTCTCGATGCCACTGATGCCAACGACTCCGCACATGTCCTACGACTCCGCGGTGGGCGAAACATCCATGATCCTGGGAAGGGCCTGGAAGTACGCTTCCGCCATCTCCTCCAGGCCCGACGACACCGACGCGTCCCGCACCGTGAGCGTGAATCCCCGCTCGGCGTCCACGACGGTACCGATCTTCCGTGCCGGCACGTCGTACCGCTCGGCCGACCGCAGAAGCGCGTCGGTGCTGGCCGGGTCGCACGAGACGACGATGCGGCCCTGGGCCTCGCCGAAGAGCGAAATCACCGGACGCAGATCCTCGTCGACTTCGGCCTCCACGCCGAGGGGCTCCTCGCCGTCTCCCAGCGCCATCTCGGCCAGCGTGCAGGCGAGTCCTCCCTGCGAGCAGTCGTGGGCCGCGGTGATGAGGCCTTCGTGAATCATGGAGAGCATCGCCTGCTGCAATCGCTTCTCCCCTTCCAGGTCCACGGACGGTGGATGACCCGCCACCAGATCGGCCGTGACGTAGAGGTACTCGGACCCGCCGATCTCCCCGGTGTTCTCTCCGAGGACGACGATGTCGTCTCCGACGTTGCGGAAGGCGTTGGGGGTGATGCGGTCGACATCGTCGATGACGCCGACCATGCCGATGACCGGAGTGGGGTAGATGGCCTTGCCGTCGGTCTCGTTGAAGAGCGAGACGTTCCCGCCGGTCACCGGCGTCTCGAAGGCGGCGCACGCGTCCCGCATGCCCAGCACCGCTTCACGGAGCTGGTAGTAGATGTGGGCCTTCAGCGGGTTACCGAAGTTGAGGTTGTTGGTGATGGCGGTAGGCATGGCCCCGACGCACACCAGATTCCGCGCGGCTTCGGCCACGGCGGCCATGGCCCCCGTCTTCGGCTGGAGATACACGAACCGGCCGTTGCAGTCCGTCGTCGCGGCGACCGCCCGCTTGGTGCCCCGGATGCGCACCACGCCGGCGTCGCCTCCGGGACGTACGGCCGTAGAGGTCCGCACCGTGGTGTCGTACTGGTGGTAGATCCACTTCTTGGACGCGACGTTCGGGGAGCCCAGGAGAAGGAGGAAGCTCTTCGAGAGGTCGCCCTCGGGAATGAGGTGCTCGCTCAAGTCCATCTCACGCAGGGCGATGATCTCGTCCGACTCGACGCCTTCGCGCTCGTACGTCGGGCACCCTTCGGTGAGGGGGAGGGCGGGGATGTCGGCGACGACCTTCCCGTCTTCCAGAACCCGGAACATGCCGTCGTCGGTGACGTGGCCGATGACGGCGGCTTCCAGCTCCCACTTCTCGAGAATGCGGTGGACCTCGTCCTCCCGACCCTTCTCCGCAACCACCAGCATCCGTTCCTGGGATTCGGAGAGGAGGATCTCGTACGGCGTCATCCCTTCTTCGCGGACGGGGACGTCCGTCATCTCCATCTCGACCCCGCTACCGCCCCGTCCCGCCATCTCCGACGCCGACGACGTGATGCCGGCGGCGCCCATGTCCTGGATGGCGCTGATGGCTCCGCTGGCGATGAGCTCGAGGCTCGCTTCCAGGAGAAGCTTCTCCGTGAAGGGGTCTCCCACCTGTACCTGCGGACGACTCGACTCGTCGGCATCCTCGCTCAGCTCTTCGCTGGCGAAGGTGGCTCCGTGGATTCCATCCCGGCCCGTGCGCGCGCCCACGGCCATGAGGGGGTTACCCACACCCGAGGCTGCGGCGGTGATGAGTTCTTCGCGCTTCATGAGCCCGAGGCACATGGCGTTGACGATGGGATTGCCCTCGTATCCGCGGTCGAACATGACCTCGCCGCCGATGTTGGGGATGCCCACGCAGTTGCCGTAGTCACCCACCCCCTTCACGACGCCGTCGAAGAGGTAGCGGACCCGTCCGCTGTCCAGATCTCCGAAGCGCAGCGAATCGAGCACCGCCACCGGACGGGCGCCCATGGTGAAGATGTCGCGGAGAATGCCCCCGACGCCCGTCGCGGCGCCCTGGTAGGGCTCGACGGCGGACGGATGGTTGTGGGACTCGATCTTGAAGGCGAGCGCGTAGCCGTCGCCGACGTCAATGACGCCCGCGTTCTCGCCGGGGCCCTGGATGACCCAGGGAGCCCGGGTGGGAAGCAGGCGGAGGAGCCGCTTCGAGTTCTTGTACCCGCAGTGCTCCGACCACATGGCGCTGAACACGCCGAGTTCGGTGAAGGTGGGCTCGCGGCCCATCACCGACCGGACGCGCTCGTACTCCTCTTCGGAGAGCCCGTGATCGGCCACGACCTCCGGGGTGATCTCCGGGTCGCCTTCTCGTGGGGGCACGGGGGTCGCCGTGGCGGTGCCGTCGGCTTTGCTCACGCTGGGTACTCGTTTCGTTGAAGGAGTGAGGGGCCCACGCTCATGCGGCGGCCGTGGACAGACTGTTCATCATCGAGGTGAAGACACCCACGCCGTCGGTGGAGCCGAGGATGTCTTCCATGGCCCGCTCGGGATGGGGCATCATGCCCAGAACGTTGCCCGCTTCGTTCACGATGCCCGCGATGTTGTGCCAGGAGCCGTTGGGATTGGCGCTCTCCACGGCCTCACCGTTGCGGTCGACGTAGCGGAAGACCACTCGACCCTCGGCCTCCAAAGCCTTCAGCGTTTCCTCGTCGGCTTCGTAGTTCCCGTCGCCATGGGCGATGGGGACCCGGATGATCTGCCCTGCCTGGTACGCGCTGGTGAAGAGCGTGTCGGCGCGCTCCACCCGCAGTCTCACATCGTGGCTGCGGAACTTGAGGACCGAGTTCCGGACCAGCGCGCCCGGCAGGAGCCCGGCCTCGCAGAGAATCTGGAATCCGTTGCAGATGCCCAGAACCGGCCCCCCCGAGTTCGCGAAGGCCGTGACGTCCTCCATGATGGGGCTCATGCGTGCGATGGCTCCGGGACGGAGGTAATCGCCGTAGGAGAATCCTCCGGGGAGGAGCACGACGTCGAAGCCATCGAGCCCGCGTTCGCGGTGCCAGACGAAGGAGGCGTCCCCGCCCACCTGCTGGGCCGCCTTGTACAGGTCGTGGTCGCAGTTGGAGCCGGGGAAAGTGATGACGGCGACCTTCATGACGCGGCGGCCTCCTGCTCCAACGCCACCTCGTAGTCCTCGGTGACGGGGTTGGCCAGGAGCTTTCGGCACATCTCCTCGGCGGCGGCCCGCGCGGCCTCAGGCGAGTCGGCCTCGAGGTCGATGTAGATGGCCTTTCCGACGCGCACGTCCGCCACGCCACTCCACCCCAGGGAGTTCAGGGAGTGGTGAATGGCCTTGCCCTGCGGATCGAGAAGTCCTGGACGTGGCTTCACGCGGATTTCGAGACGGTACTGACTCACGCTTGATCCTCCATACCCTCGTCGTCGGCGAGGGATCGATGTGAACGGCCGGTGGGGCCGAGGGCTGCATAGTCGAGGTCACGCTGCTCGGCGCCCAGGTCCTCCTCGTCTTCGTCGAGGAGGGGGTCGCCGCCGGGGAGACGGTCCAGGAAGCCGATGAGGACCGATTTGATGAGGCCCCACGTGATGTACAGGAGCAGGGCCGAGAAGAAGTAGTATTGCGGTACCGAGATGGCGAGAAAGAGAGCCGCCAGAGCCGCCGCGGTGTTGAACAGCCCGCGCGGCGTACGCAGCCCGATCTTGCCCAGCTTGGCGTAGGGCACGTGACTGACCATGAGGACGGCCAGGAGCACCATGCCGATGCCCATGATCTGTTGCCACGGGAGATCGCCGAGATAGGCGGCGAAGAAGGGGGTCTGGCTGAAGGGGTAGTACGAAGCCAGGGTCATGCCCGCCGAAGGCGAGGGGAGGCCGTGGAAGTACCGCTTCGCTTCTCCGCCCTGTTCGACGTTGTAGCGAGCCAGGCGCACCACGACTGCCGTGACGTAGACGAAGATGAGGATCCAGCTCCACCCGGCATCGGCGGCGAAGAAGAGCTGATACATGATGAAGCCGGGTGCGACCCCGAAGGAGATGGCGTCCACCAGGGAGTCCAACTCTGCTCCGAAGGCCGACCCCGTGCGCGTGAACCGCGCAACCCGGCCGTCGAGCATGTCCAGCACGCCGGCGAAGATGATGAACCACCCGGCCCACGTGTAGTCGCCTCGGGAGGCGGCCACGATGGCGTAGATGCCGAAGAAGAGGTTCCCCAAGGTGAAGGCCGAAGGGAGGATGATGACCCCCCTCTGCAGACTGGCGTGCCTTCGCGTCGGTCGGTTCATGGCTGGTGCTCCGGTTGGGCGCCCCCGGCGGTCTCTGCCTCACTGTCGGCGGCCCTCCCCGCGACAGCGGCCACTCGGCGGGCGATGGGCGTCGAGCCCACGCTCACCCGATCGCCCACCTGGGTCGTCACCTCCCAGTGAGCCGGCAGGAAGAGATCGACCCGCGATCCGAAGCGGATGAGCCCGAAGCGTCCTCCCCGCTCCAGTCGATCTCCCACCGCCGGATCGGTGATGATGCGCCGGGCCACGAGGCCCGCGATCTGCTTCACCAGAAGGGTCCCCTCGTCTGTGCGGATGCCGAGGGCCGCCTGCTCGTTGTCCTCCGAGGCCTTGTCGTTCCACGCCGCGAGATACTTCCCCGGCCGGTACTCCTTGTGGACCACCTCTCCCGTAACCGGCGCGCGCTGTACGTGCACGTCGAAGACGCTCAGGAAGATGGAGATCTGGGTCGCCGGCCCCCCGACGACGTCGACGTGGTCAACGGGCTGCACGACGATGATCTTGCCCTGGCCCGGTGCCACGACGGCCGCCGGGTCGGAAGGCAGGACCGGCGCCGGGTCACGGAAGAACCAGAGGACGAAGAGGGCAAGGACGGAGAACGCCCACGCCCCGGCCAGGAGCGTCCGTCCCGGCCAACTGGCCGGGTCCGCGACGCGTACCCACACACCGGCCCAGCAGAGTCCCGCGAGGATGAGGCCCGCAGCAGCGAACGGGTATCCTTCGCGGGCGAAACTCACCGGTCGTCGCCGAAGAGCGGAGGTCGGTACTCGTCAAGCGCCGTCCCGGTGAGACGCTTGAACACGTCCTTGTAGCGGGCCGAGGCCGCGTCGACGATCTCGTCCGGCAGGTCGGGCGGGGGAGGGCTCTTGTCCCAATCCAGCGTATCGAGCCAGTCCCGGATGGGCTGCTTGTCCAGAGAGGGCTGGCCACGACCCACGCCGTAGCTCTCCTTGGGCCAGAAGCGGGACGAGTCGGGCGTCAGCACCTCATCGATGATGATGAGCTGACCGTTCTTGTCGAAGCCGAACTCGAACTTGGTATCGGCGAGGATGATGTCGCGCTCGTTGGCGACATCGCGGCCGTAGCCGTAGATGCGGAGCGAGAGATCCTTCAGGCGCTCGGCGAGCTCGTCTCCGAGGATCTCCTTCGTCTGCCCGAAGGTGATGTTCTCGTCGTGCTCGCCTTCCTGGGCCTTCGTCGCAGGGGAGAAGATGGCGGGGTCGAGCTTCTGGCTCTCCTGAAGGCCTTCCGGAAGCGCCTCGCCCGCCAGCGTCCCCGAACGGCTGTACTCCTTCCACGCGGAGCCCGAGATGTAGCCCCGGACGACGCACTCGACGAGGACCGGTTGGGTGCGGTGCACGAGCATGGCCCGCCGGGCCCAGACGTCGCGGCTCGCCGCCAGATCGGGATGGCGCTCGATGAGGGCGTCCGGATCGACGGCGATGATGTGGTGGGGCACGGTGTCCTCGAGCCGCTCGAGCCACCACGCCGTGACCAGGGTCAGGACCTCGCCCTTGTGGGGCACGGGCTGCGGCAGCACCACGTCGAAGGCGCTGACGCGGTCGCTCGCCACCATGAGGAGGGTGTCGGCATCCACCTCGTACACGTCGCGAACCTTGCCGCGGTGGAGGAGGGGGAGATCGAGGTCGGAACGGTGCACGGTGCTTTGATCAGACATGGATATCGGGGTCGTCGAGGTTCACGAGGTGTTCGCGTTGGCTCTCGAGGGCGGGGGCCACGGCCCATTCGAGGAAGCGGGCGACCTGAGCCGGGGCTCGGCCGACGAAGCGCAGGGGATCGACCATCTGCGTGAGTTCGTCGGCGTCGAGGCCGAAGGCGTCGTCGCCCGAGATCCGCTCCAGGAGATCGGCATCCGCTCCCTCCTCCTTCATGCGCCGGGCGGCAGCCATGGAGTGCTGACGAATCCTCTCGTGCAGCTCCTGACGATCGCCACCCCGCGACGTCGCGTGCATCAAGATCGTCTCTGTGGCCATGAAGGGAAGGTGCTCGGCGAGATTCCTCCGAACCACCTGGGGGTTCACGATGAGCCCGCGCGCCACGTTCTCGAGGAGGACGAGGCAGCCGTCGAGGGCGAGGAAGGCGTCGGGAATGGACAGACGCCGGTTGGCCGAGTCGTCGAGGGTCCGCTCCAACCACTGGGTTGCCGCGGTGAAGGCGGGATCCTGCGAAAGGACGATGACGTGGCGGGCGAGGGCACACATGCGCTCCGCGCGCATGGGATTGCGCTTGTACGGCATGGCCGACGAGCCGATCTGCTCGCTCTCGAAGGGTTCCTCCACCTCGCGGAGGTGGGCGAGGATCCGCAGATCGTGCCCGATCTTCGAGACGGAAGCCGCCACGCCGGCCAGCGAAGCCTGGACCGCGTAGTCGACCTTCCGGCTGTACGTCTGGCCGCTCACCGGGTAGGTGGACTCGAAGCCCATGCGGCGGCCCACCGCTTCGTCCAGGCGGTCGACCTTGTCGTGGTCGCCGTCGAAAAGCTCGAGGAAGGAGGCCTGGGTACCCGTTGTCCCCCGCACGCCCCTGAACCGGAGGGTCGCGATGCGGTGGTCCAGCTCCTCGAGATCGAGGAGAAGGTCCTGGATCCACAACGTGGCGCGTTTGCCGACGGTGGTGGGCTGGGCGGGCTGGAAGTGGGTGTACCCGAGCGTGGGCAGCTCCGCATGCTCCTCGGCGAAGGCCGCCAGCGCCTCGACGCATCGGACGACCCTCGTCCGCGTGAGGTTCAGCGCGTCCCGGTGCTGGATGAGGTCCGTATTGTCGCCGATGAACGCCGACGTCGCCCCCAGGTGGATGATGCCCTTGGCCGCCGGTGCGTCGTCCCCGAAGAGGTGGACGTGGGCCATCACGTCGTGGCGAAAGCGTCGCTCGTACTCGGCGGCTTGCTCCAGATCGAGCTCGTCGACGGCGGCCCGCATCTGCTCGAGGGCCTCGTCGGAGATGTCGATGCCCAGTTCGGCCTCGGATTCGGCCAGGGCGATCCAGAGGCGACGCCACGTGCCGAAGCGATTGCGGGGCGCGAAGAGCCGCTGCATCTCCTTCGATGCATAGCGACCCGTGAGGGGATGGGCGTAGCGGTCGAGGTCCAACTCAGCCTCTCCAATAGAGATTGCGGGTCCCGAGCTGGCCGTTCCGCTCGAGGTAGACGATGACGCGGCCCTCTCGGCCGGTCAGGGACTGGAAGAAGCGCGCGGCGTCATCGGCCGAGCGTATCCTCGTGCGGTTCATCTGGACGATGACGTCGCCGGCGCGGATGCCCAGGTCGCGGGCGGATTCGGCGGCGATGTCGACGATGAGGGCTCCGTCGGTGCTCGTCAGCCCGCGCTCCAGCTGGATCTGCGGGGTGACGCTGATGAGCTCGATGCCCTGGAAGAGCGTCACTCGGGCGGCGGTGAGGGAAGGGAAGGCCGTCGCCCGGAGGGAGACGGGTTCGGACCGACCCTGGACCACCAGATCCAGCGCGTCGCCGGCTCGCAGGTCGAGGAGAACGCCTTCCCAGTCGAGGGGGCTCGTGAGGGACCGGTCGTTGGCCAGAATGAGGCGGTCGCCCACCCGCAGGCCCGAGTTTGCGGCCGGTGATCCGTCGGCGATGCCGGCGACGCGCACGCCCCGGGTGCGGCCCCACTCGTCCGCTTCCACCGGCTCCACGTCGAGGCCGAGCCAGGCTCTGCGGACGCTGCCGACCTCGAGAAAGTCGCGGGTGATGCGCAGCGCTCGATCGATGGGAATGGCGAAGCCGAGACCCTCCGAGCCGCCGCTTCGCGACAGGATGGAGGCATTGATGCCGATGACTTCTCCGGCCGCATTCACCAGCGCCCCGCCCGAGTTTCCTGGGTTGATGGCGGCGTCGGTCTGGATCATGCCGAAGTAGAAGCCCGCGTCGTCGGACGACGGGGCGATGTTCCGGTCCACGGCGGAGATCACGCCGGCGGTGACCGTCGGCTCGCTGTCCCCCACGTAGTTGCCCAGGGGGTTTCCGATGGCGATGGCCCATTCGCCGATCATGAGGCCGTCGACGGATCCCACGGGGGCCGTGGGCAGGTTCTCGCCCCGGACCCGGAGAACCGCGATGTCGGCCACCGGATCGGTCCCGACGACTTCGGCGTCCATGTCGCGACCGTCGGCGAGGGTCACGCTGATGCGCGACGCTCCGCTGATGACGTGATCGTTGGTGAGGATGATGCCCTCGGGGCTCACGATGACCCCGGAACCGAAACTGGCGCTCTGTCGCTGGGCGCCCCGGGGCAGGTAGAGGCTCTCCCACATGGACCGGGGCCGGACGGTCTGTGTCCGGATGACGTTGACGCTCACCACGGCCGGGGCGACACGCGCGGTGGCCCGGACGATGGCCGTGGCCCGGCTGTCGTCCAGCGACTGTCTCCCGAACGCTCCGGCTTCGGTCCCGGACATCGCTCCGTCGGCCCCCGAGCCCGACGCGGTCGAAGCCCTGCCGGGGCGCGTGGACGACGGAGTCGCCAGCCCCGCGGTGAGGGTGGTGCCGGGGCCCTCCCTGGCCTCGTCGCTGGCAGCATCGGGCGCACACGCCACCCCGGTGACGGCAGCGACGACCGCCGTCAGGGCGGCACGCCACATGGGGGACGCGGACCGGGACGGTGTCCCGGCGAGGTCGGGCCGAGTCATGCGGTGGGCGGTATCGCCCTCGTCAGATTTCCGTTCCGGCGGCATTCCAATCCTTCAGGAAAGCGTCGAGGCCCTTGTCGGTGAGAGGGTGCTTGCTGAGTTGCCAGAGCACCTTCGAGGGGATGGTGCAGCAGTCGGCGCCGATGAGCATGGCCTCCACCACGTGCATGGGATGGCGAATGGAGGCGGCCAGGATCTCGGTTGCGAAGCCGTAGTTATCGTACACCTGACGGATCTGATGGATCAGCTGCATCCCCTCGCCGGAGATGTCGTCGATCCGGCCGATGAAGGGGGAGATGAACGTCGCCCCGGCCTTGGCTGCCAGCAGGGCCTGCGAGACGGAGAAGCAGAGCGTCACGTTCACCGGGATGTTCTCGCTGCGGAGTGCCCGGCACGCCTTCAGGCCGTCCTCGGTGAGGGGCACCTTCACCACGGCGTTCTCGTGGATCGCCGCCAGCTTGCGCCCCTCCTCGATCATGGCGTCGCGTTCAACGGCGACCACCTCGAGACTCACCGGGCCGTCCACGGCTTCGCAGATCTCCCGGTACATGTCCGTCACCGCTCCGTCCTGGGCGACCTGGGCCACCAACGACGGGTTGGTGGTGATGCCGTCGATGAGGCCGGCGTCGGCAGCGCGGCGGATCTCGTTCAGGTCGGCGGTATCGAGAAAGATCTTCATGAACGATGCGGGTCCGGGTATTCGACGTGATGGAGGAAGAGCCCGGAGGCGGGCGCCGGCGGCGAGGTGACCAGGTCGGGCTCGTTGTCGAGTAATCTAGCCATATCGTCCAGGGGGCGCCGACCCCGGGCGATGTCCACCATCGTGCCCGTCAGATACCGGACCATATGGTGGAGATACCGATCCGCGGTGATGGTCAGCCGCATGCCGAGATCCGTCTCCGACCACGCCGCCGCGTGGACGTGACAGCGCTCCCCCCGCTCGGGTTGGCCCGCTTTGGCGAAGGCTCGGAAGGACCGCTCACCGGGAACCCGCGAGGCGGCCTCGTGGAGGAGGGCCGCATCGACGGAGTCGGTGACGGGCCAGCACCAGCGCCGGTGGAAAGGCGAGGCGGCATGCGGCTGCAGGCCCACCTCGTACCGGTACGTTCTGCAGACGGCGTCGTATCGAGGGTGGAAGTCGGCCGGGACGGAGGCGGCGGACTCGATCCAGACGTCGTCAGGAAGGATGGCATTGAGGGACTTCCTCAGGGCCCGTGCGTCCCACCGGGGACCCATGTCCACCGAGAAGACCTGGCCCGTCGCGTGGACGCCCGTATCGGTGCGTCCGGAGCCGATGATCCCCTTCGTCTCGTCGGCGAGGCGGGACAACGCAGCTTCGAGGACGCCCTGCACGGTGCGCTGGTCGGGTTGCACCTGCCAGCCGTGGAAGGCCGACCCGTCGTAGTGGACGGTGAGGCGGAAGCGGAGGTCGTCGGAGGCGTCCACCGCGAAAAGGTAGAAACGGTCCCCGGAGAGTCAACGGAACGGGTGCCCTCGTACGCGGCCCTGTATTCCACGCGGCGCGCTGTGTAGGCTTCCTGCTGCATCATACCGCGGGGACCGTCGCGTCCCCGCGATACCGCCTCGCATCGAGCGCCCTCGACCTGTCCGCCATGCCCGACGACGCCACCCTCGACCCGTCCGCCCTGACCGACGTCCTCGAGCTCGTCGCCGATGGTCGGGACCTCACTGCCGAGCAGGCCGAACGAGCGTTCGACCGGTTCATGGACGGATCGGCCTCCCCCGTCCAAATGGCCGGCCTCCTCATCGGACTGCGGGCGAAGGGCATCGCTCCGTCGGAGGTGGCCGGCGGGGTCCGCGCCCTTCGGTCCGCCATGCTGCCCGTCCGTTCGGCCGATCCCTCCGTGCTCGTCGACACCGCAGGTACCGGAGGGGGAAGCGTCACCACCTTCAACATCTCGACGGCCGCGGCGTTCGTCGTGGCAGGAGCGGGGGTACCGGTGGCGAAGCACGGGAACCGGTCGTTCACGTCGCGCAGCGGGAGCGCCGACGTCCTCGAAGCCTTGGGCGTGACCATCGACCTCACCCCCGAGCAGATGGGGGAGGTCCTGGCCGAAGCCGGGATCGTCTTCATGTTCGCTCCGCTCCTCCACCCCGCCATGCGGCACGTCGGCCCGGTTCGGCGAGGCTTGGCGGTCACCACCGTGATGAACATCCTCGGTCCTCTCACCAATCCGGCGGGAGCGCGGCGTCAGGTGGTGGGCGTCGCGGACGAACGGCTGCTCGAGCTCATTCCAGGAGCGCTCCAGGAGTTGGGCCACATCCGAGCGTTGGTGGTCCACGGGGCGCCTGGGATGGACGAAGTGAGCCCCATCGGTCCCACGCAGGTCGCGGAGCTGCGCGGCGGCGAGGTCACGCACTACGAGGTGACACCCGAGGAGATGGGCCTGGACCCGGTGCGCGCCGAGGACCTGGCAGGGGGAGAGCCGAGCGAGAACGCGGCGATGGTGGAGTCGGTTCTGGCGGGCGACGAAGGGCCTCCGAGGAGCGCGGTGGTCGCCAACGCGGCAGCCGCCCTCCTCGCCGCCGACCGCGCCGACTCGTGGCTCGAGGCGGCCGAACTGGCCCGATCGGTCCTGGACGGTGGACAGGCGGCTGATGCGTTGGATCGACTTCGGACCACTACCCGCCGCGGCTGACCGAACCCCTGGAAGCAGTCGAAACG
>CALJKZ010000650.1 GCA_937983085.1 uncultured Gemmatimonadales bacterium | reverse complement strand
CGTAGCCGCCCTGCCTTCATCCGCACCCGTTCCTGCCCCCTCCCGTTCGGCTCGGCGGGTAGGCCATGCGCCGTCATCCTCGTTCTCGGAGCTGCCGGCTGGCTGGCGAGTCTCTCGGGGTTCGTCTTCGTGATGCTCCTCTTCGACTTCGACTCGACCGGTGAGTTCGCCGTCGCAGGCATGGTGCTGCTCGCCGCCGGGTACGGGCTCTACTCGGCCGACCGGGAAGGCGCCTTCTTCGGCCAACTCGCGTTGGCCCTTTCACTCGCCGGTCAGCTCCTCCTCATCGGCTCGGTAGCCGTCGGAACCGAATCGCCTGCGGCGACGGCAGGCTTCGCCGCCCTGCTCTGCTCCGTCCTCGTCTTCGTCCTTCCGGACCATTTCGCCCGGCCCCTCTCGCCCCTCCTCGCCTGTCTCGCCTGGGCACTGGCGGTCCGGATCTTCTGGTGGGGCGAGGACGCACTCTGGGACCTCCGCATGGAGGTGGCCTTCATTCCGGCGTTCGTGGCGTGGCTCGTCATCTGGCTTCCCGTCGCCTGGTGCGTGCACCGCCTCATCGACCGGGAAGCGCGCTGGATGGCCGGCCCCTCCCGTCGTGTCGCGCGACCGGCGCTCACGGGCCTCCTCCTCGCCCTGTCGGTCGGCACCTGGACGTCCGAACCCTTTGCCGCCTTCGCGTTCTGGACGCCACCGACCGAGGTCCCGCGGAACTGGCTGTCGCTCTGGCCCCTCTTGGGCACCGCCGCAGCGCTCTTCGCGGCGGTGAGCGCCTATCGACTCCAGCACCGGGCCATGATCGGAGTGGCCATTGCCGGAGCCCTCCTTCACGTGGTCCACTTCTACTACCTCCTGGGCGTGAGCCTCGTGCTGAAGTCCTACATCATGCTGGCCTTCGGAGCGCTGCTGCTGCTGGGTGCTCGGAGGCTCGACGCGTCCACGAGTCCACCGGTGGCAGCGCCCACGGGGTCGGAGGGGACACCGTGAACCCGCGCCTTTCTCGCGGCCTCATCCTCCTCGGCCTCCTCCTGGTCGCGGGCGGGATCGACTTCGCCATCTACGGAAAAGAGCGGATCATCCGTGGCGGCGAGACCATCTATCTGGAGCTCGCCCCCGTGGACCCCCGGTCTCTGATGCAGGGAGACTACATGGCCCTTCGCTTCCGCCTGGCGGACTCCATCGAGTCGTGGAGGCAGTCCGGAGATCGGACGAGGGCCCGCCGGGCACCCCTCGTCGTGGACGCCCGAGGCGTGGCCTCCCTCGCCGACGGAGACGACGCGCCCCTGGGCATGGCGTTCAGTTTGCGGGGCGGTCGCGTCTGGCTCGGCACGAACGCCTACTTCTTCGAGGAGGGCACTGCAGGGCGCTACACCGGCGCCCGCTACGGCGAGTTCCGGATCGATCCCGGCAGTGGCGAAGCGGTCCTGGTGGGCCTTCGCGATGAGGGGTTGAACCCGCTCTGATGGCCGGCACGCCCGATCCTACCGGTCGCCTCTGGTTCGAACTCTTCCAGCGACGGGCGTCCCGAAGGGACTTCCTTCGCGCAGGGGCCGGGGCGGCGGCCCTGGTGGCCCTGGGCGGCCTGCCCGGGTGCTCGGCCGCCCGCCGGCTGAGGACGGCGGATCGACCGTTCCGGCTGGGAGTGGCGAGTGGGGATCCGACGGCGGACGGCGTCGTCCTCTGGACGCGCCTCGATCCGGTGGCCCTCGAGGGTCAGGCCGCGCATCTGGACCCGGTGGCCGTCCGGTGGGAAGTCGCCGCGGACGCCGCCTTCCGGCGCATCGTTCGCTCCGGCTCGGCGGATGCTCGGCCCGAGCTAGGACATTCGGTGCACGTCGAGCTCGACGGACTCGAACCCGGTCGGGAGTACTTCTACCGATTCGACGTCGGTGGCGACGCGAGCCCGGTGGGCCGGACGAAGACGGCCCCGGCCACCGATGCACCCACCCAGCGCTTCGACTTCGCCTTCGTATCCTGTCAACACTACGAGCACGGCTACTTCACGGCGCTGCGCCATCTCTCCGAAGAGCCCCTCGACGCCGTGGTCCATCTCGGTGATTACATCTACGAGGGTGCGCGGAATCCCCGCGGAGTCCGACATCACGAGGGAGCGGAGACCGTCGATCTGGCGGGCTACCGTGCCCGGTATGCCACGTACCGCGGCGACGCCGACCTGCAGGCGGCCCACGCCTCCGCGCCGTGGCTCGGCACCTTCGACGACCACGAGGTGGACAACGACTGGGCGGCGGACGTGCCGGAAGACGATCAGTCGACGGAGGCGTTCCTCCTCCGCCGGGCCGCCGCGTTCCAGGCCTTCTACGAGTTCATGCCGCTGCGCCGCTCGTCCATGCCGAGAGGACCGGCCATGGCCATGCATCGACGACTGGCCTTCGGGGACCTGGTCGAGATGAGCCTCCTGGACACCAGGCAGTACCGAAGCGACCAGCCGTGCGGCCGGAACATCGCTCCGTCGTGCACCGAGCACCGGCAGCTCGGTCGCACCCTCCTCGGGGAGGCACAGAAGCAGTGGCTCTTCGACGGGATCGGCCGCTCCGAAGCCCGCTGGAATATCCTGGCCCAGCAGGTCCTCATGGCCCGCTTCCGGGACATCCGCGAGGGGGCCGAGATGTGGTCCATGGACAAATGGGACGGCTATCCACTCGAGCGGGACGAAGTGCTCGGGGCCCTGGCCGACTCGGGCGTCGCCAACCCGGTGGTGCTCACCGGTGACATCCATTCGAGTTGGGTGACCCGGCTGCTTCGCGACTTCGAAAACGAGCGTTCGGAGGTGGTGGCCACAGAGTTCGCCTGCACGTCCCTCACCTCCGGAGGCGACGGCCAACCGATGACGTCGTGGGGAGAGGCCGCCTTGCGGCACAACGCTCACGTCGACTTCTACGACTCCCGCCGCGGGTACGTGCGCTGCTCGGTGCGCCCCGACCGGATGGAGGCCCGCTACCGGATGGTGCCCTTCGTACAGCGGCCGGGGGCCCCAGTGGAGACTCTGGAAACCTTCGTGGTGGAGAGCGGGCGCGCCGGGGCCGAGCGCGGCGGCTAGAGTTCCGCGAGCCGCTGCCCCGATGAGGTCCGGGAGGCGCTCTCTCAGATGAGCTCGGCGAGGTCCGAGCCCAGGGCCCGTAGCTCCTCCCGGCGGATTCGATCGGCATCCACCAGGGCCTGACGCATCTCGGGGCAGACCTCGATGACGGCGTCGAGGTCGGCGCGCCTCAGTTCGTACAGTGCGCACGGAGTCACCGACCGACAGGTGGCGGTCCGAGGGCCTCCATGGAGGAGGGCCATCTCGCCGAAGAAGTCACCGGCCATGAGCGTGGCGACGTCGTGGACGGTCTTCCCGTCCTTTCGCGTGACACGGACCACGCCGCGGGCGATGAGGAAGAGGGTCGATCCCGGCCGGCCCTGGGTGATGATACGATCACCGGTGGGGGCCGTGCGGAGCCGTAGCCGCTTGGACACCTCCCGGAACTCCTCGAAGGGAAGGCGCCGAAAGAAGGGGACCTTCTTCAGGAGCTCGTCGGGCCCCACGAGCAGCTTCTCCGGCTCGCTGGCGCGCAGGCCGGCGAGCTCGCCGCGCATGTCGGTGAGCATGTCCTTGGCCACGCCTTCGGGGATGGTTCCCGCCAGGACGCGCTCCCTGATCTCCGCCTCTCCTGCCTGGAGGGCCAGCCGGTCAGCCAAGCGACGCTGGGCCGTCGAAACGAACTCGGGAAAGAGCTCCGCGGTCTGGTCGAGGCGTGCGCGCGCCTGTTCGTACCAGTAGCTGTAGTACGCCCGAAGCTCCTCCACGACCTCGTCCCGGGCACCGATGTTCTCGGCCAGTTCGGACAGGTCCGCCAAGGCACGCTCGTCGCCGCGGTACCGCGCCCACGCCACCTCGTAGTCTCGGGCTGCCCGACGAGCCCGAAGCCGTTCCACCCGGCTCCGGAATCCCGGGATTCGGGCCAGGACGCGGTACGCCATGGTCTCCATCCGCTCGCCCGAAGGAGGGTGAACTCGGGAATCCGCCCCTCATGGCGCACCGCCTCGATCTGGAGGGCGAGGGAGTGGGCGAGGTTGCGGTAGGCCCGCTCGCTGAGATGTCCCAGGGACAACATCCGGTAGTACTGATGGCGCTCCGCCGCGAAGCACCGGAGGTACAGGAGGCGCTGCTCCTGGGCCCGATCGAGGCCCGCTGCGCGGAGCTCTGCGAGCGCCTCCCGTTCCCGTTCGAGGGCGCGGCGCGTCCGCTCCTCGGTCTCGGCGGCCACCGTCCGGCTGAAGAGTCTCCCGCCCTGAAGGTCGGGAATCTCGTCCAGCGCCCGCTGCCGGGCGGCGATCTGGGCCTCGAGCTTGGCTAGACGGTCCGCCAGGGTGGGCTGGTCGAGGCGGAAGAACCGAACCACACGCTCGATGGTGAACATCTGCGTGATCAGCGATACCAGGACGGCGCCCGCCGTCAGTGTGATGAGGAGGTCCCGGTTGGGGACCGATGCCGGCAGGGAGAGCGCGATGGCGAGCGCGATGCCCCCGCGGACGCCGCCCCACAGGATGACGGTCTGGTAGCCGCGATCCACGGGCTCGGCGCCGGTCAGACGGTTGGCCACCGGCAGGAGGGTGTAGATGGCCAGGGCCCGGGCGAGGAACATGGCGCCGACGACCCATACGAGGATGGGAAGGGAGTCGACGAGGGAGCCGAGATCGATGGTGAGGCCGACGAGGAGGAAGATGACCCAGTTGGCCAGGCCGGCGAAGTACTCCCAGTAGTCGGAGAGGTAGTCGGACACCGAGGGCGAGATCTTCGCCCTGCCCCACCCGCCCATGACGATGCCGGCCATGACGACGGCCATGACGCCGCTCACCCCGAAGGTGTGCTCCCCCAAGTAGAAGGCCAGGTACGCGAGGAGCGTGGTGATGGTGATCTCCACCAGCGTGTCGCCGTGCACCGCGCCGAGCACGAACCCCGCGGCGAGAGCCAGCGCCCACCCCACCAGCACCCCGCCCGAGAAAAGAAGCAGGAACTCGGTGAGGCCGTGGAAGAACGGATTGCCCACGGCGCCGGTGGCCATGATGCCCAGGAGCACCCGGGAGAGGGCGATGGCGGTGGCGTCGTTGAAGAGGCTCTCGCCTTCCACCAGGACGCTCAAACGCTTGGGAGCACCCACCCGCGCGAACATGCTCACCACCGCCACCGGCTCGGTGGCCGACAGGATGGAGCCGAGGAGGAGCGCCTCGGGCCACGCCAGACTCACGCCGAAGAGCGGTACGCTCCAGTAGAGAATCCCCCCGATGACCGTCGTGGACAGCAGCAGCCCGGGAATGGCGAGGGTGAGCGTGGGAGCGAGGTTCTCCCGGAGCGCCCGGGCATCCATGCTGAACGCCGAGTTGAAGACCAGCGTGGGCACGAAGACGAAGAACACGACGGACGGCGTTACGACCATCTCCCCGAGGGCGCCGAGGGGCGCGAAGCGTTCCGCCAGAAGGCCGGCTACGGCGCCGACAGCGACGAGCGTGACCGCGTCGGGAAGCCCGAACCGTCGGGACACCGCCCGTGCGATGACGCAGAGGAGGAGCAGGACCAGGACGCTCCCCACGATGGCGATGAGCCGGGCTTCGTCGGGCGTGGCGTCGACCACCTGGGCCGGTGAGCCGATGAGGAGTGGGATCCCGGGCATCCGATCCGAAACCGTTCGGGGGGAGCGTGCTGTGGGCGGTCGGTCCGCTCGGGCGCCGAAGGTACGGAACCGCCTCACCCGGCGCGAACGCCTTGCCCGGTGCCATCACCCTGCGGACATTTCGGCGCTCGGGACCGCGGTGGACCGCATTGCCCACACACACGAAGGAGCCATCACCGTGAAGAGACTCGCAACGACCCTCGCCCTCCTCCTCGTCTTCGGCGTCGCACCCGTCTCGGCCCAGGACTCGGACATGAGCTTCTTCATCACGAGCGCCGGTTCCGGTAGCGGAGCCGATCTCGGGGGCCTCGCCGGCGCCGACCAGCACTGCCAGGACCTCGCCTACGCCGTGGGCTTCGGCGACATCACCTGGCGGGCCTACCTGAGCACCGTCTCCATGGGCGGAGAAGCCGCCGTCAACGCCCGCGACCGGATCGGAAGCGGTCCGTGGCACAACTACGCAGGCGAGCTCATCGCGGAGAACGTGGATCAGCTCCATTCCGACGCGGCCAACCTGACCAAGGAGTCCATCCTCACCGAGAAGGGGAGCATGGTGAATGGTCGGGGGGACTCGCCGAACCAGCACGACATTCTCACCGGGTCGACCCTCGACGGCCGCGCCGTTACGGCCGAGGGCCACGACGCGTGCGACAACTGGACGAGCACCAGCGCCGACGGCAGCGCGCAGGTGGGGCACCACGACCGGCAGGGCGGCGGACAGAACCCCACGTCCTGGAACTCGGCCCACGGATCGCGGGGGTGCAGTCAGGAGAACCTGCAGGCCACCGGCGGCAACGGCTACTTCTACTGCTTTGCCATCGACGCGCAGGACCAGGATGCCGCACTCCGCGAGGAGTGATTCTGTGACGACCCATGGACACCCGTCCAGCAGGCGGGGGTCCTTCCGTCGGACTCTTTGGATCGGGGCTCTCCTCGCGGGAGCCCCGGTCGTTCAAGGGGCCTGCGCGGCCCAGGAGGCGTCGACCATGGACCGACGGGGAATCACGGCCGTCGAAGGTCTCGAGGTCGGTCACCACACGCTGTCGGAACGGCCAACCGGGTGCACGGTCATCCTCGCCCGTGAGGGCGTCGTCGGTGGTGTCGACGTCCGCGGCGGGGCGCCCGGCACACGGGAGACGGCGCTCCTCGACCCGGTGAACACCGTCTCGGTGGTCCACGCCATCGTGCTGTCCGGCGGCTCGGCCTTCGGCCTCGCCACCGCGGACGGCGTCATGCGCTACCTGGCGGAACGCGGCCAGGGGTATCAGGTCGGAGACAAGGTCGTTCCCATCGTCGCCGGGGCCATCCTCTACGATCTGGGCCTGGAGGGTGACGTCGAGGTCCGACCCGGGGCGGAGTGCGGGTATCGAGCCGCCGAAGCGGCCTCCGACCAGGAGCCGGCCGAAGGCTCGGTGGGCGCCGGCCGCGGGGCGACGGTGGGCAAGATGCGCGGCTTCGATCGGGCCATGAAGGGAGGATTCGGCACCGCGTCCATCACCCTCCCCAGCGGACTGACCGTCGCCGCGGCGGTTGCAGTCAACGCGGCCGGGGACATCGTCGATCCAGCCACGGGGCGCGTGGTCGCCGGCGCCCGGAGCGCCGACGGATCGAGCCTCGTCGACATGCGCCAGGTCCTCCGTAACGGTGGTGTCGAAGCCGGAGAGGAAGGCGCGCCTCCCGCCGGTGGCAACACCACCATCGGTGTGGTGGCCACCAACGCGACGTTGACCAAGGCCCAGGCCACCAAGGTCGCGCAGATGGCTCACGACGGATTCGGGCGGGCCATCTACCCGGCCCACACGCCGCGCGACGGGGATACCATCTTCTCGCTGGCCGGCGGGACGTGGGACGGCGAGGCCGACGTGACGCTCATCGGCGCCCTGGCCGCCGATGTCATGGCCGAGGCCATCCTCCGTGCGGTACGTGAGGCCGAGGGGCTCCCTGGGCTGCCTTCGGTCGCCGACCTCGGGCGGTGATCCCCACCATCCAACTCCTCGTCCTCGTCGCGTACTCCGGCGGGCTGGTCCTCTTCGCCCTCTGGATCTCCAGGCGGGTGAAGGGCAGCGGCAGCTTCTTCGTCGCCGATCGATCCTTGGGGCCGGGCCTCGTCTTCTCGACGTTCCTGGCGGCGAACATCGGGGCGGGCTCCATCATCGGTGCGTCGGGGCTTGGCTACCGGACGGGCATCTCCGCGTGGTGGTGGGTGGGCTCGGCGGGCATCGGATCCCTCCTCCTCGCCTTCTGGGTGGGTCCGCGCATCTGGCGGGTGGCCCGCGAGCACGACCTGTACACCGCCGGCGACTACCTGGAGCAGCGGTACGGCAGCTCGGTACGGGCCGTCATCGCGTCCCTCCTCTGGCTCCTGACCCTGGTGATCCTGGCGGCTCAACTCATCGCCATGTCCCAGATCCTCCAGTGGGTCCTGGGAGCGCCCCAGTGGGTGGGTGCCGTCATCGGCGGCATTGTCATGACCGCCTACTTCGCCGCCGGCGGGCTCCTCACGTCGGCGTGGGTCAACATGGTCCAGCTGGTGATCCTCCTGGCCGGATTCGCCATCGGGGTACCTCTGGCTCTTTCGCGCGCGGGAGGGTGGGACGCGGTGGTGGCCGCGGCGCCGCCCGATCCGCTCTACTTCGACTTCTGGGCCCAGACCGGGGTGATCTTCTTCGTCCTCATCGTCCCGGCCTTCATCGTTTCCCCTGGACTCCTGCAGAAGGCCTTCGGCGCCAGGGACGAAACGGCGCTGCGTATCGGGATCGGCGCCCAGGGTCTGGTTCTCCTGGTCTTCGCCATGGCCCCTCCGCTGGTGGGGATGATCGCCCGGGTCTACGCCCCGGAGCTTTCCGCCGTCGATGCCGAGCTCGCCGTCCCCATCGTCCTGACCGAGGGCCTACCCCTGGCCTTCGGCGCCCTCGGTCTGGCCGCGGTCTTCTCCGCCGAGTTGAGCAGTGCCGACGCCATTCTCTTCATGCTCTCGACCTCACTTTCGAAAGACATCTACAAGCGCTACGTGGCTCCCGAAGCCGACGACGCCCAGGTGCTCAGGGTGGCGCGGTGGGCGGCGGTGGCCGGAGGCGTCTTCGGCGTCATGCTCGCCGTGGTCATCCCCACCGTCATCGACTCCCTCACCGTCTTCTATTCGGTGCTCAGCGTCAGCCTCTTCGTCCCGGTCGTGGCCGGGCTGCACACCCGTCGGGCCGGAGTGCCCGAGGCACTGGCGGCCATCGGCGTGGGGGTGACGGTCCTGGTGGCCGTGCGGATGTCCGCGCTGGGGGAGATCTCGCTCTGGCTCGATCCGACGGCTCTCGGCATCGTCGCATCGGCGGTGGCGTTCGCGGTGGTGTTCGTCATGCGAGGGGAACGCTCAGCCGGCGGGTAGGAGCACCACCTTGTTCCAGCCGGCCTCGCGGGCGGCGAATCTCCGGTACGCTTCGACGCCCTCGTCCAACGGTAGTCGATGGGAGATGAGACTGGCGATGAGCTCAGACTCCCGGGGCGCGAGGGTCAGCGCGGCGGGGCCGTAATACCGTGCCGGGCACCGACCCGCGGAGTAGCTGAAGTTCCGGTCGTACATCTCGCCTGGTGCGATGGCCAGTGTCGGCTCGGTGTGAACGCCCAGGGCCGCGATCCTTCCGCCGTGGCGAAGCAGATCGGCGGCCGTGCGCGTCGCGGGAGCCGTGCCTACCGCCTCGATGGCCGCGTCGGCGCCGCGCCCGTCCGTGAGCCTGTCGACGACCCCGCGGGGATCGCCGTCCTCGAAACTCACGGGCACGGCCCCGAAGCGTCGTGCGGTCTCCAGGCGGGACGGCACCCGATCCACCGCCACGACCTCCCGGGCCCCACGATCCAACGCGGTCAGAACCGCGAGGAGGCCCACGGGACCGCACCCGACGACGATCACGACGTCACCGTCTTGCACGCGGGCGAGATCGGCCCCGAACGTGGCCGTGGACAGGATGTCTCCCGACAGGAGCGCCACCGCCTCGTCCAGGCCCTCGGGCACTTCCACGAGCGTCGCGTCGGCGAGGGGGACCCGCACGTACTCCGCCTGGGCTCCGTGCAGACCATGCCCCTCTTCCACCCATCCGAACAGCTGGCCTTCGACGCACCGGGCCGTGAGTCCCCTGGCGCAGTAGGCGCACGCGCCGCACGAAGTGGTGAACGGTGCCACCACCCGGTCTCCCACGGACCACCGCCGCACACCGGCTCCCACGTCCACGACTTCCCCCACCAACTCGTGGCCCATGACGGTCCCGACGTCGATCCCCGTCTCGCGACCGAAGTACGGGTGGAGATCCGAGCCGCAGATGCCGGCCGCGGTGACGCGCACGACGACGTCGCCGTCTGCGCTCACCGTGGGCTCTGCGACCTCGTCCAGGGCCAGTCGCTCGACGCCCTGGAAGGTGATGGCCTTCACAGGTCAGAAGGGGAGGCCGTCGTCCTCGTCGTCGAGGTCCGATGGCGGCTCGGGCCACGGCTCGCCGGCGTCGGAGGGTGGCGCCCCGCCGCCCTCGGCTCCGCGATCCACGCGCCACGCTTTGACGTCCGTGTACCACCTGCCGTTGTACTCGCGGCTCTGGATGTCGATGTGGGCCGTGATGGTCTCGCCCTCGGCGATCCCGAACTTGTCGATGTTGTCGCCCCACTGGACGACGCACACCTGCTTGGGGTACTGCCCGCCGGTCTCGAGAATGAACTCCTGCTTGCGCCAGGGGCCATTGCGGCCCTCGCCCGACTGTTCCTCGAGGATGTCGATGACGCGGCCTGTGATCTGTAGATCCATGTCGCCTTGTTCGTTCGGATGTCGTGGTTCAGCTGCTCGGGACGGAACGGCCGACGATGACCGTGATGTTGTCCGTGCCCCCGTCGTCGAGGGCATCCTGAATGAGGTGCTCACACGCGCTGCGCGCGTCGGTCAGCGATGAGAGACGCCGTCGGATTTGGTCGTCCGAGACGTGCTTGGTAAGCCCGTCGCTGCACAGGAGCACCACGTTGCCCCAGTCCCGGGTGACTCGAGTCACGACGGGGGCGGCCTGTTCGCCTCCCATGGAACTGGAGAGCACGTGGGCCCACCGCGTCTTGTTCGCCACCGTCTGAGTCAGGGCGCCAGAGTCGATGAGCTCCTGGGCGACGGTCTGATCCCTCGTGATCTGCGTCAGTTCGTCGCCGCGCAGAATGTAGCAGCGTGAATCCCCGACCTGAAGCAGATACGCGTGGGGCCATAGACCCAAGAAAAGGGTGAGCGTCGTCGAGAATCTGCGCTCGTCCCCCTCCTGCTCCGCTTTGTGGAGGAGGCTCTCGTGGCACGCCAGGGCCGCCTCGTGGAGCAGACGGGTGAACACCTCCGGATCTTCCGACTCCCGATAGTCGGCCTCGTGAAACGCCTCCGAGACCTTGGACACGAGCGTACGCACCGCTGTCCGGGCGGCTTCCTCACCCCCTGCCCGACCTCCCACCCCGTCGGCGACCATGGCCAGCGACGCCAGGCGCTCGGCGTGGAGAACACTCCGGTCGTCGTCGGCGATGCTGGTTGCGTCCACGGTCACGCCCCGGGCGATTGCGCCGACGAAGAAGTGATCCTCGTTGTGCTCCCGAAGCACACCCGAGTGGGTCGCGCCCCATGCGTCGATCTGGGAGAACTGAGGTCGGTCGCCTGTCTGCATCCCTGCGCTCCTGGCGCCGGAGGTCGTAGGCGATCCAACCTGGCCGCCACCGAGGGCGGTCAACCTACGGGGTGACGCGGCCGGGTCGCCAGGGCGCGCCGCGCCGGGAATCCCTTAGATTGGGACGCGTTTTCGACCCCCTGCATCGATCTACCCCAGGAACCGACCGAGCCATGCCGATTGCCACCCCCGCTCAGTTCGCACAGATGCTCGATTCCGCCCAGGACGGCGGCTATGCGTACCCGGCCATCAACGTGACCTCCATCATCACGTTGAACGCAGCCATGAAGGGTTTCGCCGAGTCGAAGTCCGACGGGATCATCCAGTTCTCCACGGGTGCCGGGCAGTTCGCATCGGGATTGGCCAACAAGGACGCGGCCCACGGCGTCATCGTTCTCGCCGAGGCGGCCCACCGCCTCGCCGAGCAGTACGACGTCCTCGTGGCGCTCAACACCGACCACTGCCAGCCCGACAAGGCGGCGGGGTTCCTCAAACCCCTCATCGAGGCCACGGCGAAGCGCCGGGCGCGGGGTGAGAACAACCTCTTCCAGAACCACATGCTCGACGCCTCGATCCTTCCTCTGGAGGAGAACATCGCCATCTCGAAGGAATACCTCGAGTTGTGTGCCGAGAACGAGATCGTGCTCGAGGTCGAGGCGGGGGTCGTCGGTGGCGAGGAAGACGGCGCCGCAGGCACCGAAGACATGCCCGAGGAGAAGCTCTACACGACGCCCGAAGACATGCTCGCCGTGTACGAAGCCCTCCATGACGTCGGACGCTTCACCTTCGCCGCCACCTTCGGCAACGTCCACGGCCACTACAAGCCGGGGGCCGTCAAGCTTCGCCCGCACATTCTCCGGGAGGGGCAGGCGGCGGTCATCGAGAAGTATGGTGACGAGGCGGAGATGGATCTGGTCTTCCACGGAGGGTCCGGCAGCCTCCTGGAGGAAATCCGTGAAACGCTGGACTACGGTGTCATCAAGATGAACGTGGACACCGACACGCAGTACGCCTTCACCCGGCCCATCGTGGATCACGTCATGAAGGGGTACGACGCGGTCCTCAAGATCGACGGCGAGATCGGGGACAAGAAGCTGTACGACCCTCGCTCGTACCTGAAGAAGGCAGAGCAGAGCATGTCCGAGCGGGTGAGTGTGGCGTGCAGTGACCTTTTGAGCGAAGGCAAGTCGCTCTTCGGGCAGATCTAAAGGGGGGCGGAACCCCTCTCGCACAAGCTCATCGTCCTCTTCGTGATGGCTCCGGCCATCGTGGTTGCCGCGATGCGAGCATCTGCCGAGCCCACGCATTAGGTTGTTCGCAATCGCTCCTTTCCTGCAGGCCCTTCCTTCCAGGAGTTCCGACCAGCCATGCCGAAGCAAGCGAAGACGAAGAAAGCCAAGGCGAAGAAAACCACCGCGAAGAAAGCCCCGGTGAAGAAGGCCGCCGCCAAGAAGAGCGCGGCGAAGAAGGCCCCAGCGAAGAAGACTGCCGCGAAGAAGAGCACGGCGAAGAAAGCCGCCGCGAAGAAGGCCCCCGCGAAGAAGGCCCCCGCGAAGAAGAGCGCGGCGAAGAAGGCCCCCGCGAAGAAGGCCGCCGCGAAGAAGAGCACGGCGAAGAAAGCCCCTGCGAAGAAGGCCGCCGCGAAGAAGAGCAGCGCGAAGAAGGCCCCTGCGAAAAAGGCCGCCGCGAAGAAGGCTCCTCCGAAGAAGAAGGCGGCCAAGAAGAAGACCGCGCCCAAGAAGGCTGCGGCCAAGAAGAAAGCCGCGCCGAAGAAGTCCAAGTCGGCCAACGCGAAGAAGACCCGGGACGTCACGAAGAGCTACAGCGCCAAGGAGTTCGTCTCCAAGCTTCGGCGCCTGGCCGACGCCGTCGAGAATGACAAGCGCTTCCGCATCCAGGTCGCTGGAGAGCGGGTGTCCATTCCCGCCGATTCCACGATCTCCGTGGAGCACGAGCGCGACGGCAAGGAAGAGGAAGTCGAGTTTCAGATCCGCTGGACCAACGACTAGCGGTCTTCTCCGACCGCGCTCACGAATCGGGTAGCCCGGCGAAGCGCCTCGTCCGCCGGGCGAAGAACATGAAGAGGGTTCTCGTCATCGGATCGGGTGGGGCGGGTAAGACCACCGTCTCCCTGGCCCTCGGCGAGGCCACCGGGCTACCCGTGGTCCATCTCGATGCGCACTATTGGCGACCCGGGTGGGTGGAGCCCACGCCTGAGGAGTGGTCCGAGCAGGTGGATCGCCTCGCCGCGGAGCCCCGCTGGATCATGGACGGGAACTACGGCGGCACCCTGGCGCGTCGACTCGAAGCCTGTGACACCGTGGTCTTCCTGGATCGACATCCCCTGCTCTGCGCCTGGCGCGTGGTGAAGCGTCGCGTCCGGCATCACGGGGCGACTCGACCCGACCTTGCTCCGGGGTGTCCGGAGCAGATCAACCTGGAATTCATTCGATGGATCTGGGGCTATCGGACGCGACGACGCCCCGGGGTCCTGCGTCAGCTCCGTCAGTTGCGTAGCGACCAACGGGCCATCGTTCTTCGGACCGACGTCGAAATCCGACGCTTCCTGGCGTCCGTGCAGCCATGACCCGGTCCGTTGCCTTCCTTCGCGCGATCAACGTCGGCTGACGCCGCGTGAGGATGGCCGAGCTGCGGGATCACGTGCAGGCCATGGGTCTGGGCGGTGTCGCCACGTTCATCGCCAGCGGAAACGTCGTCTTCGACGATCCGGGGGTCGGCGGCCGGGAGGCCCTGGAGGCTCGGATGGAGGACCATCTTCAGGTGCGACTCGGATTCTTCACCGACGTCATCATCCGCACTCTGAGCGAAGTTTCGCGGCTCACACTGCACACGCGGGTCGCCGCCGCCCCCGAGGAGGGGTTTACGGTCCACGTCCTTTTCGGCCGCTCGGATCTCGTGCCGGGAACCCGTGCGGCCTTCCAAGAGCTGGAGGGTCCGGACGACCGGTTCCACGTCGTCGGTCGTGAGGTTCTCTGGCTCCGACGCGGACGGCTCAGCGACTCGGCCTTGAAGCAGGGCGACTTGACCGCGGCGTTCGGCGGCGTCGCCCACACCGCCCGCAAGGTCGATACCCTTCGCCGCCTCGTGGAGCGGTTCGGATCAGGCTGACGCTGTTATTGTGTAAGCATATGTATCGTTGCTGCTTACGACCTCTTGTTTCGAGCCGTTTCTATGTCTGCATCGTGACTTCGGTGGTGATGTCGATGCAGCCCGACAGCGTCTTGTAGACCGGGCACTTGTCGGCGTGCATGCCGTGCACCCGGTCGATGGTCTCGGCGTGCTCGGCCCCTGCCTCGAGCCGGTAGGTGACGTGGATCCGCCGGATGACGAGAACGCCGTCCTCCTTCTCCACCTCGCCGCGCACGTCGGCGGACAGGTGTCCCTCACTTGCCTTGATCCCGCGCGCCTCCAGCGCGCCTCCGAAGGTCCCGGTGAGTCAGCCCCCCGTCGCGGCCATCACGTAGTCGAGGGTGGTGGTGATCTCCCGCTCCGGCTCGACGCCGTAGTGCTTGGCGATCCCGCCGTGCACCCCGAACTCCACGGGCCCCTCGTGGCCCGGCAGCCAGGCGTGGCGGTGAGGGCCCTTCAAGCGTCGGATCTCGATCTCGGCCGTGTATACGACGTCGCTCATGGGAACTTCCTGTGCGTAGGTGCGTGGATGCGCGGGTGGGTATGTGCATGGGCGCCGATCATGGCGATGCGCCGGGCCCCCGGCAACCGACTGTAACGATACCTTCCGATGAATCGTCTCGGAACGAACCGTTGCAACAGATCGTTGCAAGCGTAAAACAATTTTACGCCTGACGGAGAAAAGCTCTACATACCGCCACATAGCGGGAACCTTTGAGTTTAAAGGACAAAGTCTGTTTCAGGGGGTCGGTGGCATGTCCCGTGCAAAGAAGAGGGTCCACCTTCGCCCTTTACCTGGCCCTCAGACAGGAGGCCCCCCATGAGACGGACGGTCGAAATCATCGCAGCCACCACCGTGGCGGCGACACTCGCCCTGGGCGGGTGCACGGAATCGTCCATCCCGACCCAGCCGGTCGACGAACCGGCATTCTTCAGCCACGAACCGGCTCCGGGCTTCTCGGTGATCCGCCGTGACGCCCCGCTGGCTTCGGACTATTCAGTTACGCGAACCGTCGGGCCCGAAGGCGGTGAGCTCGAACTCGCGGAAGCGGGCATCCGGCTTTCCGTTCCTGCCGGGGCCCTCGACCGGGCCACCGAAATCACCCTGCGCGCCCGCGCAGGATCCGCCATGGCGTTCGAGCTCGCTCCGGGGGGACTCGAGCTCGACGTTGCGGCGACGGTCGAAGTGAGTGCGGTGGGCACGCAGGTCCACGCCCTCGTGGCCGGAGCAGAACCCGGATCGACGCTGGACGGCGTCCTCGGGGTGGTCTTCGAGGACGAACGCGAAGGCCCCGTGGAACCGGTGGGCGTGCTACGGGCCGTCCGCTCCGACGACGCCCACGCCATCGTGGTGCAGATCATGAGCCTTCTCGGGGGCTATGCAACGGCTTCTGGATAACGACGCGCGAACGTGCCGTCACTCCAACCGAAACCGCATAGGCCCAGCCATGAGAAAGGAACACAGCCATCACACACCCGGTGGCTCCGACGGGAGAGCCGACGCTGCGTATCTCCTGGAGCTCGCTCGCGCCGAGGAGCGTCGAGGCGAGCCCATGGAAGCCCTGGCTCACTACTCGGAGGCCATCGTCCTCCTCTCGGACGGGGAGCACGAAGCCGACCGCGCGGACGCCATCCGATGGAAGGGCACCGTACGGCGTGAACTCGGCGACACGTCCGTAGCCGAGGAGCTCTACAAGGAGAGCCTGGCCATCTCCGAGGCGTGCGACTACGGCGCCGGACAGGCGCATGCCATCAACTGCCTCGCCATCATCGCCCAGCGAAAGGGCGACGTCGACGGGGCCGCCACCCTCTACCGCCGAGGCGCCCGCCTCGCGACGGAAGCCGGCGAACAACGGCTCTCCGAGATGACCGAGCAGAATCTGGGGGTTCTGTCGAACATCCGCGGCGACCTGGACGGCGCCTTCGTCCGCTACCGGGCGGCGCTGGCCGCCTTCGAGACCGCCGACGATCGCGAGGGTATGTCGTGGGTGCTCAACAACATCGGAATGCTCCACACGGACATGGAGCGCTTCGACGACGCCCGTGAAGCCCTGAACCGGGGCCTGGACATCGCCACCGAACGCGAAGACGTGAAGATGCAGGGGCTCTGCCTGCTCAATCTCGCAGAGAGCTACATCAGCGAGGGCCGCGTCGATGAGGCCGAAGGCCCGTGCCGCAGAGCGCTGGCCCTGGCCCTGCAGCGAGGCGACGCCCTGCGACGGGCCGGCGGCCGCAAGTTCCTGGGCGTCATCGACTGCGAGCGCCGGCGATTCGCCCAGGCCGGTGAGCGGTACCGGACCGCCCTCCAACTCGCTCGCGAGAGCGAAGACACGCTGCTGGAGGCCGAGATTCTCCGGGAGATCGGCACGCTGCACCTCGAGCAGAAGCACGCCGAAGAGGCGCGCTGGAACTGGGAGCAGTCCGCGGGCCTCTTCCGCAGCATCGACGCGAGCATCGACGCGGCCGCGGTCGAGAGCCAACTCGAGCTCCTCGCCGGCACGGCGACGGCGACGCCCGTCCTCGAGCAGGGTGGTGGGGCATGACGTACCAACTCGCCTCCCACGAACTCCCGTCGCTGGAAGGAACGGCGACGGCGGCCGCCTCCGACCTCGGCTTCCAGAACGTCATCGGAAACAGTCAGGCGCTTCGCGACGCCGTAGAGTTCGCCCGACGGATCGCCGCACGGCGGCTTTCGACGGTGCTGTTGTCAGGGGAGACCGGGACGGGCAAGGAGCTGTTCGCCCGTGGCATCCACTACGCCAGCCCGAACCCGGGGGAGCCCTTCGTCGCGGTCAATTGCCCTGCCATCCCCCCTACCCTCCTCGAGTCCGAGCTCTTCGGGCATGAGCGAGGCGCGTTCACCGACGCCCGGTCCCTCAAGAAGGGGCTCTTCGAGCTCGCCGCGGGCGGGACGCTCTTCCTGGACGAGATCTCGGATCTGCCTGCCGACCTGCAGCCGAAGCTGCTCCGGGCCCTGGAGGAGCGTCGCGTGCGGCGACTGGGGGGCTTCCGCGAGATCGAGGTGCGGTGTCGTGTGGTGGCAGCCACCAACCGCTCCCTGGAGCACGACGTGGCCGACGGGAAGTTCCGAGAGGACCTCTTCTATCGGCTCAACGTGCTTCGTATCGAGCTTCCACCTCTTCGGGATCGCCCCGAGGACATCCCCACCCTCGCGCGGCACTTCGCCAAGCAGGTCGCCCAAGAGCAGGGCATGCCGGAGAAGGACCTCTGGCCGCAGGCACTGGAGGCGCTCTGCGCCCACGACTGGCCCGGGAACGTCCGCGAGCTGAAGAACGCCATTCAGAGGGCAGCCCTGGTCGGTACCACGCCGTGGATCCAGGCCGAGGACCTGGCCCTGGCCTCGCGAAGCCGCATCGCCGGGGAGCCGGATCCGGACCCGGACACGTCCAGGAGGATCCCCATTCCGTCCCAAGGCCGAACGCTGGCCGAGATCGAGGGGGAGGCGGTCCGCCACACACTGGAGATCACCGGGGGCAACCGAAGCGCCGCAGCCCGGATCCTGGGTATCTCGCGGCCGACGCTGCTCCGAAAGATCCGCACCCACGACTTGGAAACGGTGCATTGAGCCATGAAACGCCATCGCGAAGCCGAACCCGCGCCCAAAGGGCCGGGTGACTCCGGGGAACCGGGGAAGGAGGTGGACGCGCTCCTGCGTCTGGCGCGTGCCGAGGAACGGGCCGCCCGCCACCGCGTCGCCCGCCGCCACTACCAGGCAGCCCTACGGGCCCTCACTTCCTCGTCCAGTGGGCCCCTCGCCAGCTCCATCCTGCGCTGGATCGGGCGCACCCACGAGGCCGAGGGCGACCACACGGCCGCCTTCGACTGCCTCGAGGTGGCCCAGGCCGTCGCCGAGGCGTGGGGCTCGGCCCCGGATGTGGCCCACGCCCTGAACTGCCGCGGCATCCTGCATTTCAGCCTGGGCAACCTGGAGCGCGCCGAGTCCCTATACCTGGAAGCCCGAGCCCTCGCGCTCACCTCCGGCGAGGAGAAGCTGGTAGCGATGGTGGATCAGAACCTGGGCAACGTGTCCAACGTCCACGGCGACCACGAGGTCGCCCATCAGCGCTACCTCCGGAGCCTGCGCGGCTATCGGAAGCTGGGTCTCGAGGAGTACGTCGGCCCGCTCCTGACCAACATCGGACGGGTCCATACGGACCTTCAGGACTGGCACCGTGCCGAGCACGCATTTCGTTTGGCAGAAGCAAGTTGCAAGCGTTCAGATAATGTGCTTTATCAAATTATGATCAAGGTCAATCAGACGCGCCTTCACCTCGCCCGCGGTCAGTGCGGCCGAGCCCACGAGGCGTGCCGACGAGCCGAAGCTCTCTCGAAGCAGGCCGACGACGACCGCTGGCTGGGCGAGGTCCTCAAGCACCGGGGCATGATCCTCCGCCGCCAGAGCCGACCCGGACCGGCCGAAGCGAGTCTTCGGGCGGCCATCGCGGAAGCGGAGCGGAGGGAAGACCCTCTGTTGGAAGCCGAAGTCCGGACCGAGATGGCAGGCCTCTACCGGGCGCAGCGCCGTCATCGGGAGATGCTCGAATGCCTGGATCGTGCCCACCGGGCCTTCGCGCGGCTGCGAGCCCGTGGCGAGCTCGCCGATGTCGAGCGCCAGATCGCTCGGCTGGAAGCGACGTTCGAGCGCATCGTGCGTGAGTGGGGCGACTCCATCGAGTCCACGGACCGCTACACGCAGGGCCACTGCGTACGCGTCGCCGACTTCGCGTGCGACCTGGCTCGTACCGCCGGTCTCGCCGACGGCGAGCTCACCTGGTTCCGCATGGGCGCCCTGCTCCACGACGTTGGCAAGGTCTCGATCCCGCCCCACGTCCTGAACAAGCGAGGCCCCCTCGACGCCGACGAGTGGAGCGTCATGCGTGAACATCCGCTTCGCGGCGTCGAGCTCCTGGCGGACGTCGAGTTCCCGTGGGACATCCGCCCCATGGTCCTCCACCACCACGAGCGGTGGGACGGCACGGGATACCCCCACGGCCTGGCGGGTCGGGACATCCCCTTGGCGGCCCGCATCCTGTGCGTCGCCGACGTCTTCGATGCCCTCACCACGACGCGTAGCTACCGGAAGGCGTTCTCCGCCCAGGCCGCGCTGGAGATCATGGAGGCCGATGCGGGGCGGGTCTTCGACCCGAACCTCTTCCGGCTCTTCCGTGAGATGATGACGGCTCGGCTGCCCGACCCCGAGGCGGAGCCCACCGTGACCGCGTGCGCGCCCGGAGCGGTCCACGCCATGGCAAGCGTCGCACTGGGGCCGTCCCTGCGCCGTCCGCCCCTCTTCGCCCTGGCCTGAAGGCCCTGAGCACCGCATCGGATCGCTTGCTCCTCCACGATCTTCGGTTTATCTTCGGTTTCCCTGAAGACGATGATGCGGAGGGCCGGTGTCGATCCCCTATGTCGAGCTGCACTGCCACTCGGGCTTTTCGTTCCTGGACGGAGCCTCCCACCCCGAAGAACTCATCCTGCGCGCCGTGGAATTGGGCTATCCGGCCCTCGCGCTCACGGACCACAACGGCCTCTACGGCTCCATGGAGTTCGCACAGGCAGCGCGCAGAGCGGGCATCCAGCCCATCACCGGGGCCGAGATCACCCTCCGGGAGTGCTTTCCCGAGGCCGAGAGCGAACCGCCCGACGGTCACCACGTCACAGTCCTGGCCGAGACACCCCGGGGCTACGCCAACCTGTGCCGCCTTCTCACCGAAGCCCACATGGGGTCGGAGCGCGGTGATCCGCGACTCCCGTTGGCCTCCCTCCTCGAGTTGTCCGAAGGGCTCATTCTCCTCACGGGCTGCAGCAAGAGCCCCGTAGCGGCGGCGCTCGAGTCCTCGGTGGCCCAGGCCGAGGCACTGACCCACCGTCTCGTCTCCGCCTTCGGCCCGGGGAGCGTCTTCGTCGAGCTTCAGGACAACGCGGTCAAGGGCGACCGGGCCCGCAACAAGGGGCTCGGTCGGCTGGCCGGACGCCTGGGTCTCGGCGTCGTGGCCACGGGCAACGTCCACTACCACCGGGCCGAGCGGCATCGACTCCAGGACGTGCTGGTGTCCATCCGCAACCGGAGCACTCTCGACGGCGCACACGGCGCCAGGAGGGCCAACAGGCTCTTCCACCTCCCAGAGGCCTGGGAGATGCGCCATCGCTTCCAGAGCCGCCCCGAGGCCCTCACGAACACCCTTCTGGTGGCGGAGCGGTGTGCCGCTTTCGACCTGACCGAGGATCTGGGCTACGAATTCCCCGATTTCGAGGGGTCCGAGCGAGGCGCGGCCATCGAGAATCTCGCGGCCATATGCCTCGCGAGGATCGCCCAGCTCTACGACGACGGAAGCGCCGAGATGCGCGACGCCGAGGAGCGCCTCCACACCGAGCTCTGCCTCGTCGACCTCCACGGCCTCGCAGGCTTCTTCCTGGTATACCGGGACATCATGGACCTGGCAG
>CALJKZ010000649.1 GCA_937983085.1 uncultured Gemmatimonadales bacterium | reverse complement strand
AGCGATCGTCGCCGAGCCGAAGCGTCACGCAAGGTGGGGTGCGCCGGACAGATACAGATCTCCAACGAGCCGGGAGTCTCCTCCGGCATCGTGAGGAACGCGCAGCACGGGCATCGGTGTTTGTGAGCGGGAGCCTCGCGCGCCGGGTACTCAACTAGGAGCCACGGGAGCCAGTCGACGGGTTCCGCCCCGGTCGATGGATCGCGTGTCAGCTCTGCGGCACGCGTCGCGGCTTCTAGGCCCTCGATCTTGCCGTGCCGATTGAGCCGGATGGCAAGTTGCGTTGCGTACTCGCGTTCGAGGCCGTTCACGAGGAACGAGTGAAACGAGCCCCCCTCGTAGCCGAGGACGTCGTAGCCGAGGGGCTCTCCGCCGACCGGCAGCGGTGTGCGTTGCGCGACCATGACGTCGACGCCGCAACCGGTCCTGGGGACGGCCGCATCGAACAGCTTCACGAACGTCTCAGGTATCGCGATCGCGAGGAGCTTCACGTGCTCGCGTGGTGATGGGAACCGGTCCGCGAAGTCTCGTGCGGCCCCGATGTCGAGGAGGACGTTCCAGGGCGCAAGGTGCTTCCGCGCGACGGCAGTGCGCACCCAATCTCGGTAGGAGGTCTCATCGATCCCGAGGCGCTCACACGTTTCCCGGTCCGCAGGGGAGCACGCGGGCCAATCCTCGTTGAGCGGATCGCAGTCCGGACGGATGCCGCATATGGCCTCGTCAGGTGTCCACAGCACACCCGGGACGAGGTGGGAGTCCATGTACGGTCGCCGCTCCGCGCGCGCCACGAGGTAGAAGCCTCCGAGGAAGTGCTCAGTCATCGTTCCTCGTGATCCAGAAACACGTCGGCGAGACGGTTGTCTGAGTCGAAGCGGATCTGTAGCCAGCAGCCGTCGAAGCGGAGCCGACCCGGCGGCATGCCGAGGGTCCACCACTCCAAGCCGCTGGTGCCCGTGAACGTCGGTTCACCCAGCATGCTGAAGACCTGCTCACGCGTCGGTCGGTCTTGCAGCAGCTTCGCCCTCACGGCGTCGGCCATCGCGTGCCGAGAGCTGAGACCACGCTCGTTGTCCGCTTCGTCGTTCCACTCTGCCGCATCGAAAGCGCGGGGCTCGCGCCAGTGCGCCGCTCGGAGGTTCGAAACGAGGACGCCGGTGCCTACCAAGAGGGCGATCACGATGGCGGCCAGAAGGCAGCCACGGCGCTTGGGCTTCTGGGTACTCGACGGTGTCATCTTGAGTGAGCTGCGTGCTGACGGAGCTTGTCACGATAGGAGTGGCTGCCCGGAACGCTGTCCCTTCCTCGTGGTAAGAGTATGGGGTGCGACAAGTCGCATGGGTTCCCCACATCCAACACACGAACTAGAAAGAGCCAGAGTAGCCAGAGCCGCGACCACGAAGAGAACACCGAGAAGAGCACCGCTTCGGCGGGCCGAGCAAGTCAAGAAGCCAAGAGTCGACGAGCCAGAGCACCGGCCACATCAACGAACAGAACTGCACGAGGGAACCGTGGAGAGGCTTGACGCTGACAGTTCTGTGCCGTGTGCGCTCTTGGCTAGCTCCTAGTTCGCTCCACACCTGACGCCGATCGCTCCTCCTCGTGAGGACGCGCTTCGCAGGGCCGGTCGGAGACCCGCACGGTGGTCCCTTGTTCCAAGGTGTTCTCGTGCAGGCTTCATCTCCTCGTCCTCAGGACGACATCGCGCAGGATCTGCGCACTCTCGGTGCAGCGTTGAGTGACGTTGCAGCAGTCATCGGGCGGCTGACCGTCGCCGCTGCCAATGACGACACGGCCACGCGTCCGGTGCTGCGTGTCGCGAAGGTCGCCGAATGGCTCGACGTGTCGGAACGAGCCGTCGTCCGGCAGATCAACCTGGGCCAGATCCCGGCCACGAAGGTCAGCGGTCGGTGGGTCGTGCTCCGCGACGAGTGGCTGGCGCAGCTCGCCGCAGAGGCCCGCTCTCAGTTGCCGCCGATCGCGCGAGAGGGACGGTCGTGAGTGTCGTCCTCGAGGAGCGCCACCGCCCGGAGACCCGAGTCGTTCGGTGCCCACTGCGCGTAGCGCGCGGCCATCTGGATGTCGGTGTGCCCGAGAAGGCGCGCGATCTCGGTCAGCGCTGCACCCTTCTGTGCGAGCCACGACGCGTAGCAGTGACGCATGACGTGCGGTGTCATCCACGGCATTCCGGCGCCGTCGGCACCGAGCCGGAACAACTTGTTCAGTTCGGTCGGCTTCAAGTCGAACACCGGGTCCGGACCGGAGAACGGCGTCGTCTTCTTCCGTTGGTGTTCGCGCAGGGCGTCGGCGGTTCGCTTCATCAGCGGCACGACGCGCGGCTTGTGCGTCTTCGACCGCGCGACGGTCACGTTGCAGAAGTCCGGACCGAACGCGTCCCACGTCAGCGCCAGGGCTTCACCGCGTCGGAGACCCGCGTCGCCGAGCATCATCGCGCAGAGTCGGACCCGCTTCGGCATGTGGGCGTACAGGTTGCGCCTCTGCTCGTCGGTGATGTACCGGACCCGGCGCCGATCGACGGCAGGGAGCGGAACACCGCGCACGGGGTTGGTCTCCGCATGTCCGACATCGATCGCGTACTCGAACGCGGACGACAGGACGGCGGCGTAGTGGCGCACGGTCGCGGGCTTCAGGTCGCGTTCGAGCGTCAGGTCGGTCAGCCAATCGCTGATCTCTCCGCGCGTGATGCGGGAGACGGGCTTCGACCCGAACCTCTCGGTCGCCCGGGTCAGAATGCCCGTGCGGCCCTGGACGCTCGTCGCTGCGAGTCGTGCGCGCCAATGGGCGAGGAGCCGCTCCTCGATGTCCTCGAACGTCGCCAGTTCGACGGGTCGCTTGCCCGTGCGCTTGGTGAGGTCCTTCTCGTCGAGTCGCTTGCGGAGCAGCGCCAGGGCGGCGGTCTTCGTGCGCCCACCCTTCTCCCGTCGCCGCTTGCCGGCGGCGTCGGTGTATCGGATGTACCAGCCCGGATGGAACGTGCCGTCGGCGCGCTTCATGCGCTCGACAGAGCCCTCCGCGCGTCGCTTGCGTCGTTGAGTAGCCATCGATTCTCCAATCTCGCTAGGCCCAATATAGGGACAAGAAAGGACAATCTAGCCTTGATCATCAGTAGTACTGATAGTGCGGGCTGGTCAGGAGGGCCAGGGCGGCGGTGCGCCACGTGGCGCCGGGCTCGGAGAGGACGTCGAGGAACGCGCTCTTCTCGTCGGGGGTCGGGTCGCGGCCGAGGAGGCGGTGGAAGAGGTCGTCCACCTGCGCACCGCTGACGCGGGTCGTGTCCGCGGTCTCGCCGGTGCGGGCGCCCTCGCGGGTGCGGCCCGTGTCGGTGCCGGCGGGTGGGATCACGGCACCGCTGTCGAGCATCACCTTCGCGAGCACGCCGCGGAGGGGCGCCGGGTCCGTCAGCGCCTGCAGCGCGTTGCGCATGTTGCGGAACTCCTGCAGCGCGGGCGGCCGGCCGAGGAGGTCGACGAACAGGCCGCGGATGAACTGGTGGTCGTTCTTCGCCTTCGCAGCGCGGTCGGGGCCGGCGTAGCGCGCGCTCACCAGCCACTCGCGGAGCAGGGGCCGGAGCTCCCGGGGGTCGAGCCGCAGGCGCTCGACGGCGATCGCGTGCTCCGCGTCCGGCAGGGGCGCGCCGAGGTAGCGCAGCTCCATGCGGCGGCAGAAGAGGTCCACGTAGCCCGGCTGGTCGAGCGTGATCCGCACCACGTCGCTCTGGCTGTTGCCGAGCACGTTGAAGATGCGCGTCTTCTCGCCGTCGTACATGCGCTTGGCCTCCTTCAGGAGGCGCGGCTCGCTCTGGACCTGGACGCCGAGCAGCTGCTCGAGGACCACGGTCACGTACGTGTCGTTGCCGGGGTTGCGGCTGTTGAACTCGGCCGACAGCGCGAACTCCGTGTGCGCGTCGCGGAAGCTCGCCAGCCCGTCGCGCATCTTCGCGGGCACCGCCGCCAGGCGGTCGCTGACGGGGCGGAAGCCGTCGATCAGGAGGAAGTAGAACGCCTCCTCGTCGAACCAGTGCTCCCAGGCGGCCGTCGTGTCGAGCAGGCGGTCCACGCGCTCGGTGTGCGGGAGCGCCGCGTACTCCGCCACCTCGTCGGCGGCCGGGCTGCGCCCCAGGAGGTCGAAGAAGAGCGCGCGCGTGAGCCGCCGCTCGGCGCTCTCGATGCGTCCCGCGGGCACGGGAGCCGCAGCGCCGGTCGTCTCCTTCGGCCGCGTCACGTCCACGCGCAGCAGCACCGGCCAGCCGCCCATCCGGCCGTCTGTCGGACGGCAGCGGATCACCCACGGTCCGTCGCGGTCCGGTGTCACGGACGTCTTCGGACCCGACGCCGCGGTCAGCCGCGCCTTCGCCCCGAGCGGCGCCTCGACGAGCTCCCACGTGATCGCCACCTTGTCGCCGTCCGGATCGAACGACAGCGACGCGTCGAGATCGAGCCGTGTGCCGCGCTCGATCGTCGCGGGCACCGGCGCGACCACGGCGACGGGCGCCGCGCGGGTCTTCGTGGCGCCGAAGGTCCACTGCACGAGCGGGCCCTTGGGGTCGAGCAGAGACACGTCGAAGTCCGTGCCGTCGGCCTTGCCGCCGTCATGGTCGATGCCGCCCTGGGGCAACGGCGCGAGCTTGAGCAGCACGCGGCTGCGCTCGGGCGCGGGCGCTGCGAGCAGGGCCACGATCATCTCGTAGCTGTCCTGCACGGCCTCCGGCGACCAGCCCGCGTCCGTGTCCCGCGGCAGCAGGCGGTAGGTGGTCTTGTTGTCCGGGTCGCCGGCGTCGTGGCAGCCGCTGCACTCGCGATCGAGGAGCGGCAGGACGCGCTCGGCGAAGTACGCCGGGTCGTGCACGACACCTGTGCGGCCCATCATCTCGCCGTCGCCCATCATCCCGTCGCCGGGATCCTGCGCGCGCGCCGCAGCGGTGGCGAGGAGCAGCAGCAGGGCGGCGCAGATCGGACGGGCGGTGCGGGTCATCGCCTGCAGATGGTAGTGCACCGGGCGCCGCGGGGAAGCCCGCCGCCGCCGAGCGGCGGCCAAACAGAGACGGGAGGCCCCTGTGGGGACCTCCCGTCGCGTTCTCTCGCGCGCCGGCTCGCGCCGGCGGCGATGGGGCTACTTCTTCTTCGCCGCCTTCTTGGCCGGCTTCTTGGCGGCGGCCTTCTTCGCGGGCTTCTTGGCGGCCGCCTTCTTGGCGGGCTTCTTCGCCGTCTTCTTGGCGGCCTTCTTCGCAGCGGGCTTCCGCGTGGCCTTCTTGGCGGCCTTCTTGGCCGGCTTCTTCGCAGCGGCCTTCTTGGCAGCCTTCTTCGCCGGCTTCTTCGCGGTCTTCTTGGCGCCCGTCTTCTTGGCGGCCGCCTTCCGCGTCGACTTCTTCGCCGGCTTCTTGGCCGCCTTCTTGGTGGCCTTCTTCGCCGCAGCCTTCTTCTTCGGAGCGGCCTTCTTGGCCGCCTTCTTGGCCGGCTTCTTCGCGGCCTTCTTCGATGCCTTCTTAGCGGCCATCGCGTGTCCTCCTGCTTGGCCCTTCGATACCTGCGCGGCGCGCGAGTGCGCCGCTCACTCAGTTCATCGACCGAGTCGACGCATTACTTCGGCAGCACTGCGGCGTTTCTTCAATCGTGCTTGACGAACGGCGTCACTCCTGCTCGGCGGCGGAGCTCTCCGCGTCCACCCACGCGGCGTACGCGGGGTGCGCGGCCGACACCTGCAGCGCGACGATCTCCGGCACCGTGTACGGGTGCATCGCGGGCAGCTCGGCGAGCAGGCGCGACAGCGTCTCGTCGCTCGTCTTGATGATGAGCAGCGCCTCGGCAGAGCGCTCGACGGCGCCCTTCCAGCGGTAGACCGAGGCGACCTGCGGCACGACGTTGACGCACGCGGCGAGGCGCGTGTCGATCAGCCTGGAAGCCAGGGAATCCGCGGCTTCCAGGGGCACGGTGGACAGGACGACGTGCAGCATGGGGTGTCTCCTCACGAGCGTTCGGACGGGTGATCGGTCGCTCCGTCGCGCGTCGCGGCGCGCGCACCGACGCGGCCGAGGAACGCGCGCAGCCGCGGCTCCTCCGGCGCGCCGAGCAGACGCCGAAGTGCGCGCCCCAGCCGATCACCCGACTGGTGGCGCCGTCCGGGACGACGCGGCCGGCGTCCATGAACAGGGTGCGCGTCGACGCCTCGGCGGCGAACGCGATCTCGTGCGTGACGACGACCATCGTCGTCCCGTCGCGCGCGAGATCGCGCATCACGGCGAGCACCTCGCCGACGGTCTCGGGGTCGAGCGCGCTCGTCGGCTCGTCGAAGAGCAGCGCGGCCGGGCGCATCGCGAGAGCGCGCGCGATCGCC
>CALJKZ010000648.1 GCA_937983085.1 uncultured Gemmatimonadales bacterium | reverse complement strand
GACGTTGTACCACCTCCCCGGCAGGCCCGTATCCACGCGTACGTCGTCGAACGTGGTGGTCACGGTGTAGCTCGTGAGCCCCAGGCGGCCGCGGGCCACAAGCCGATCCGAGAGGTTGATGGCCACTTCACCTCCCAGGCCGAGGGTTCCGGCTCGGGCGGCGAGGCCCAGCTGACCCGACACGTGGGAGGGAGTTGCAGCCGCGATGGCGGCGGCCGCGACGCACGCGACCACCCCGCCAACGAAGGAAGGGCGCGGGAGAAGGGTCCTACGGGAAGAGTGCATGGAGGCTCCGGTGGTCCCGGGGTGGGACCGGCGTCGTCATCCGAAGATCCGGAAGGCGACGAAGGCTCCCACGTACCCGAGGAACAGCATGTAGGCGAACTGGAAGATCGGCCATTTCCACCCACCCGACTCCCGTCGCATCACCGCCACCGTGGACATGCACTGGAGCGCGAAGGCGAAGAAGACGAGCAGGCCGATGGCCGAGGCAAAGGAGATGTCACGCTGGAGAACCTCGATGAGTTCCAGCGATCCCTCGTCGGCTGTTTCGACACCGTAGAGGGTCCCCAGGGTCCCGACGATGACCTCGCGGGCCGCCAGGGACGTCACGAGCCCTACGCCGACCCTCCAGTCGAGGCCCAACGGCGCGATGGCGGGTTCGATGACGTGGCCGATCTGACCCAGCGCGCTCTGCTCGATTTCCGGAGCGCCCATCTCGGTCCTGGGGAACTGGGTGAGCGCCCAGAGAACCACGGTGACCGCGAAGATGATCCGGCCGGCCCGACGCAGGAAGATCTTGCTCCGGTCGAGGAGCCGAAGCGCCAGCGTCCGAGGCGACGGGATCCGGTAGGGCGGCAGCTCCATGAGGAACGACGTCGGCCGCGCCTTGAGGAGCGTGCGCTTGAGCAGGAAAGCCGTCCCCACCGCGGCGACGATGCCCAGCGCGTAGAGCCCGAGGAGCACGCCGGCCCGCAACCCCATGAAGGGCCCGAGAAGGGGCTCGTCGGGGATGAACGCCGCGATGAGGAGGGCGTACACCGGCAGGCGCGCCGAGCACGTCATGAAGGGCGTCACGAAAATGGTCGCCATCCGATCGCGCTCGTCGTCGATGGTGCGAGCGGCGAGGATGGCGGGCACCGCACACGCGTAGCCCGACAGCAGCGGCAGGAACGCCCTGCCCTGGAGCCCCACGCGATACATGCTCCGGTCGGCGATGACGGCCGCCCTGGCCATGTACCCCGAGTCCTCGAGAATCCCCAGGAAGAGAAAGAGGATGAGAATCTGGGGGAGGAAGACGATGACGGACCCCACGCCAGCCCACACGCCGTCCAGGAGGAGGGAGCGGAACCAGGTGTCGGGCAGGGTCGTCACCAGCCACGTGCCCGACGTCTCGATCATCCACTCGATTCCGTCCATGAGCGGGACCGCCCAGGTGAAGATCGACTGGAAGACCAGGACCACGACGGCCAGGAAGACGAGGGGGCCGAAGACCTTGTGCAAGAAGACGGAGTCGAGGCGATCGCTGAGCTTCGAGGGACCCGGAGGGACGAAGCCCGCCTCGTCGACGATGTCGCGCACCAGCTTGCGCCTCTGGGCGAAGGCGTCGACCACCGGAAGGGTCACCGTCCGGGGAACGTTGCTCAGGGTCCGCTCCTTCTTCGGCGCCCCGGGGTCGGCGGCCTGGACGGCCGACAGATACTCGAGGACCTCGGGCACTCCAGCGCCGGTACGGGCGCTCGTCCGGACGATGTCGACGCCGAGGCGGCGAGCCAGGGCCTCGTCGTCCACGACACCGCCCCGCTCGTCCAACTCGTCGGACATGTTGAGCACGAGCAGGGTCGGCAGCTCGAGTTCCAGGACGGGCTCCACCAGCATGAGCTGGTTCTCGAGCCTCGTCGAGTCGACGATGAGGACCAGCGCATCGGGGGCTCGCATCCCGTCGAGCTTCCCTTCGAGCACGTCGCGGGTGACGCGCTCGTCGAGGGTCCGGGCCGAGAAACCGTGGACGCCGGGGAGGTCGACGAGGTCCAGCGCGCGGCCGTCGCCGAGGGCCACCGTGCCCACGTGCTTCTCCACGGTCACGCCCGGGTAGTTGGCGACCTTCTGCCGCAGGCCCGTGAGGCGATTGAAGAGCGTGGTCTTCCCGGAGTTGGGAGGACCCACCAGCGCGACGAGGGGCGCTACGGTCGCGTCGAGAACGGCCTGTGAATCATGCACGACGGCCGAATCGCCTTCAGGACGCTTCCTGGATCTGGTTCAGAAGGCGAACGCAGAGGCACGCCGCCGTTTCCCGCCGGAGGGCGATGAGCGATCCGTCGACGGACACGATGGGATCGCCGCCCGGAGAGGACCGCACGGGGCAGATCCGACAGCCCGGCAGCACGCCGCGCTCGAGGAGCGGCTCGGCCTGATCGGCCGGCAGGTCGATGGAGACCAACTCCACTTCCTGACGCAGGGGCACGTCCCCGAGACGAAGATCGGGGGCGGCGTCACGCTCTTGTACGACGGGCAGTGCCTGCATCAATGGACCTGTTCCGTTCTCTCGTGTTCTCACCGGCCAGCGAGGTGAGAATGAAATCGAATCTCAACTAAGCTAAAGACGGCCGTGCAGCCACGAAAGGCCTCAGATCTTCCGTTCCTCGTAGACGTGCACGTCGCGCTGGGGGAAGGGAAACGAGCATCCGGCGGCTTCGAGATTCTCCTTGAGTGCACGCGTCAGATCGCGACGAGTGCCCCAGTAGTCCTCGGTCTTCACCCAGGGGCGGACCACGATGTTCACCGACGAAGCGCCCAGCTCGTCGACGGCCACCAGCGGAGCGGGTTCGGCCAGCACGCGGGGATCGGCCGAGACGGTGTCCATGCACGTCTGGGCAGCCACGCTAAGGTCGTCGGAGTAGTCGACGCCCATCACCAGGTCGATGCGACGGGTGTCGTTGGCCGAGAAGTTCTTGATGGTCTCGCCGAAGATCTGGGAGTTGGGCACCCGGATTTCGATGTTGTCGCCGGTGTTGAGGACGCTGGTGAAGAGCGAGACCTCACTCACCGTGCCGGAGACGCCGGCGAGCTCCACGAAGTCG
>CALJKZ010000647.1 GCA_937983085.1 uncultured Gemmatimonadales bacterium | reverse complement strand
GCACTCCGGGGACCTCTCCCAAGGCCGCCCGAAGCGCCTTCCTCGCGAAGTGGAGATGGGACCGTACGGTCCCTGACGGGATTTCCAGTCTCTCCGCGATTTCTCTGTGTTTCCATCCTTCCATGTCGTGTAGCAGGACGATCTCCCTCTGCACCTCCGGAAGCTCGGCCAGGGCCTCCTCCAGGAGGGCCCTCAGCTCCACGTTCTCAGCAACCTTGTCCGGTGTAGGAGCCGAGGAACGAGCCCCCGGAGGGACCTGATCCGTTTCCCGAAGCGATTCCCTCCGGATGAGGTTCTTCGAGCGGTTCCGGACGATGGTCATCAACCACCCCCCGAAACGCTCGGGACTCCTGCACTCATCCAGGCGAGCAAGCGCGACGAGAAACGACTCCTGTGCCGCATCTTCTGCATCTTCGTGCCGACCCGTGACCGATAGAGCCACCGCGTAGGCGGGTCGCTGGTACCGCTTCACGAGCAGACCGAAGGCGAACTCGTCGCCTTCTCTGGCCTGGTGAACCAGCTCTCCATCCGTCGGAGCGTCGGACATTCTATCAGACACCGAGGGGTCGATTCGTGTTGAACTCAAAGGCGGCCCCGACGGCCGCAATGGGGGCCTCGAGGTCCGGGAGGGTGCCACCCATCGGGCACGCATCCCTAATTGTACGATCAACGGGCCGTCGCCGCACCGATACCGCTTCAGGATCCCCGCTTGCGCCCTCGACCGCCCCGGCTGCGCCGACGCCCCGTGGAGGACTCGGGGGACGGGTCCCGGCGAGGGACCGGTGGCGCCGAGGCGGCGACTGCGTCTTCCAGGGCCGCCGGTGTCATTCCGGCCAACGAACGGCCCACGACCATCGCCTCTCGGGCGCGGTCCCCCTCGAGGGCACCCTCGGGCCAGAAGCCCAGCAGGAGAAGAGGCGTATCAGACGGGCGAGCACCACCCGCGCGACCCACGACCCTGATCGTCCACCTGATTTCGTCCACGGTCACCTCCGCTTCCTCCAGATCCGGCGGGACGGGAGGCGGTGGAGCCTCGACGGCAGCCATGGCGCGAACCGGCGTAGGCTTCGCAGCCCGAGGATTTCCCTCGTCCCGGGCCTTTCCACCGCCGCTCCTCTTGGCACTCCCCCGGGCTCGCTTCCGCGCCCGGCCATCGGCACCGGCCTCCTCCGCCTTCCTGGCCGAACGTGGGCGGGCCGGCTTCGGGGGGCCTGGCTTGCGCTCCCCGTCCCGGGCGTCGGAGGAATCGGTCATCTGGCAGGAAGGTTGCAGGGTCGAGACGAAGCCACCTTATTAACGGCGCCACGTACCAATCATAGTGGACCTCCCCACCCGAGGCAGCATGGCCGACGGATCCAAACCCGAAGGGCAGGCCAAACGGGAGTACACCGAACTGCTCCGTCTTCACGAGCAGCTGCTGGGGCAATTCAGCCGGGCGAGAGACGAGCTACGCGCGCCGGGTACCGACTCGCTGGTCAAGCGCATCAAGGCGCGCACGGGCTCGGAACCGGAATTGGCGGAGTTGAAGACGGCGGTCGAGCAGGCCATCCGGGCCCTCAAGCTCTCCCAGTCCCACATCGAGGCCACGATCGCCGAAGAGATCGACCCCGATCACGAGGTGGAGGGCATCTCGAATCTGCCGGTCTACCTCCAGCGCTTCCTCGCCGAGCGGGCGGGGCAGCCGGGCTTCGACTATGACGTGAAGCAGGACCCCGTTCGGGGATGGATGATCTGCTGGAAGGAATACACCAGCCGAGGGACCGTGCGCGGCTACGGACAGATCTGCGAGCGGCCGTACGCCTGGTTGGAGGACTGACCAGCCGGCGTCCAATCAGTGCCGCCCGCAGCTCACCGTTTCCAGGGTGTCCTGCCCGTAGAACATCCGGATGTATTTCGCCTGAGCGTCGGTGACTCGCCGGACGACCCACACCAGATGGACGTAGTTCGGCTCGGTGGGCTCACTCCGGAGGCGCATTCCAGCCTCGCCGGGAAGCCTGCCCCCTTTTCGGTTGTTACACGGCGAGCAACTGGTCACCACGTTGTCCCAGCGGTTCTCACCGCCCCTGGAGACCGGGAGGATGTGGTCCCGGGTGAGGAACTGCCGGCCGCGGAGCTCGTTCTTGTGGCGACCACAGTACTGACACGTGTAGTCGTCGCGGGCGAAGAGGAAGGTGTTCGTCACCTGACGCCGGAAGCGACGAGGCACGTGGACGTAGCGCACGAGGCGGATGACCGCCGGCCAAGGGATGGAGTGGTGCTCCGAGCGGAAGCTGCGCTGACCGTCCTCCTCGAGAACCTCGGCCTTCCCGTCGAGGACGAGTCGGACCGCACGCCGAGGCGGGACGATGGTGAGAGGCTCGAACGAAGCGTTCAGGGCCAGGCAACTCAAAGTTGCACTCCTCCGAAGCAAGTGGGACCACCTTGCACGCGAACCTATTCCGAAGATGGCCGGCGCTCAATCCCCCGGCCGTAGGGTCAGAGCAGCGCCACCGGATCGCGATCGATGGCGAGCCTCACATCCCCCGAGGGCAACGGGAAGTCCTCCGCCAGGACGCGGGTCACATCGCCCAGGGATCGGGGCTGGTCCGCGCGGAGGAAGAAGTGCCACCGCCACCGGCCGTGGAGTCGTTCGATGGGTGCTGGCGCCGGCCCGACGAGTTCGACATCCGTCGCAACGTTCGCTCGCTTCCATCGGACCACCACCGTGCGCAGCCAGCGGGCGGCGGCCGCGGCGGTCTCGGCAGCGAGACGCTGGTCCGGGCTGCTCACGATGACGTTCACCAGGCGGACGTGGGGAGGATAGCGGGGCCGCTCGCGTTCCTCCCACTCCCGGGTGGCGAAGGCCTCGAAGTCGTGAGTGACGGCGGACCGAACAGCGTAGTGCTCCGGCAGGGAAGTCTGGATGTATACTTCGCCCCCCAGAGCACTCCGCCCAGCCCTGCCCGCCACCTGGCTCAGTAGCTGGAAGGTGCGCTCGCTGGCTCGGAAGTCGGGAAGGTGGATGCCAACGTCGGCGTTTACGACACCGACAAGGGTGACTTTGGGGAAGTCGAGCCCCTTCGCGATCATCTGCGTCCCGAGGAGGATGTCGACTTCGTGGCGCTCCACTCGCTCGAGAATCCTCTGGTGGGCCCACTTCCCCGAGGTGGTGTCGACATCCATCCGGACGATCCGCGCCCCCGGGAACGTCTCGGCCGTGACCCGCTCCACCTGCTCC
>CALJKZ010000646.1 GCA_937983085.1 uncultured Gemmatimonadales bacterium | reverse complement strand
GAGCGGCGCGTCGAGCAGGGTCCGAGAATGGGGCGTAATCAACATCTCCTCGGGCGGTACCGCCATGATGCGGACGCGCCCCTCCCGGACTTCTCTCCGAGATCGGATATTGAACGTGTCGGGCTGCCCCAGGACGGGGTCCCCAGGAACCAACTCGAGCGACTCGAAATCCAGTTCGAGGCGCGGGTCCATGGTGAGCGCCTGTAGCTCAAGATCCCCAAGCCCGGTGTGGAAGTAGCCTTCGACGTGGTCCGGCTCTTCCCACCAGACCTTGACGAAACCGTTCCGCCGCACCAGGGCGTCCTTGAACGTGTCAAACAGGACCCTGTAGCCTGGGTTGTCAACCATCACGACGTAGTTGACGTACTCCGTCTGCTGCTCTGCAAGTTCGACGTCCTGCGGGCCGCGCGGCCGGAACCGGACGTACCGCTCGCTCGCGGTGAACATCCGCATGAGCGTCGGCATCTGGGCCTTCGTCGCGTCCCGTACGGGCGTCATGACGACCTGAGACTGGCCCTTCTTCTCGTTGCCGAACTTCCGGCCGAGGTAGTATTCCGTCGCCTTGCGGAGGTCTGGTTCGATGTTGTCCTCGAAGTGGGTACGCGCCTCGCGGAGCATCTGGCTCACGAGGCCCTGCACGTCCTCCGGGCCGCCGTCAGCGGCGTCAATCGGTACAATGGGGTCGGTATGCGGCATCAGAACATCGCCAGGTTACGAGAGACAGGTTCATTCCATGGCACATTCCACGCACCCATGGAGTTCTTAGAGCCGTGCAGTAGGCTCGCCGGCTCGGAAGCAAAACTGAGGACAAAGGCGTCAGCCAGGTTCGGAGACGGCTGCTTTGTGCGCTTCTTCATGTCCTTCTTCGACTCGGCCTTCAGTTTGCCGGACGAGGAGAACTCGTATTTGAGGAGGGCAAGCTCTTTGGCGAATTGGATGTGAAGCTTGCGCTGCTGGGCCTGCGCCGGCGACTTTGCCTCTTCGAGGAGGGGGAGCTTCCGGTTCTTCCCGGCGAGCCAGTCCCGGGCCTTGAACCAGAGTTCGGTACGTAGGTTCATGTACTTGCCGGAGACCGAAGCCGTTTCGGAGACGTTGATGCCTCGGACCGGGAGGTTAAGCTCGCGGAGCCGGTCGACGACGCCGGCGCCGAGGCCGATCTCGTCAATCAGGATCTCAGCCGGGCGTTGCGAAGGGGGCGTCCCATCCCACTCCGCCTTGACGCGACCGGCGGTCTGCATGAGGTCGACGCCCTGCCACTGCAGAATCTGTGGGTCTACATGGAGCTTGGACCGTTTGAGGAGCACATTCGAGTCTCCGCCGAAGCGCGCAACATCGACGGCCCAGATCATCCCAAGGTCCGGCGGGGTCTCGAGGTCCCGCTGCTGGGCCATCTGGATGAACTCCCAGGGGATGATCGTATCGGCGTCAGCCGCCGGGAACTCACCGAGGACACGGATACGGTAGGCTGCAGATCCCTCGCCGTACATGTCCGCGACCTCCTGAGCGAAGCTCTCCGGAATCCGGGGGCTGTCCGAAGCCTGGACACGGAGGGTCTTCCAGAGGTGCGCTTGCTCCGGCTGGTGGCTCTCAAAGAAGAAGCCGGTGGAGCGCACGGGGTTCGATAGGAGGAGCGTGGTCGTGTTGTGCCCGGCCATAGAGCCGGTCGCAGACTCGAAGATCGCCTCGTCGATCCCGGACGCCTCGTCCGCGATCAGGAAGACATACCCGCCGTCGCAGTGCACGCCCTGGAGCGCCTCGGGAGTCTCGGGGCGCGCCGTTCGTGCCTCGAACCAGGATTCGCTCGGCGCCGCCGTAAGTTCGATCCGGTTCTTTTTAACCGTGAAGAGGTCTCGGATCGGCTGCGGAAGTTTCGTCGCGAGCGTCAGCATCTCCTTAACGAGCGCGCCCTCTAGCTGCGCACGGGAAGGTGCCGTGACGACCGTGTGCTGCGGGAACAGACAGACGAGGTGGTACCAAGCGAGGCACGCGGCGAGGAAGGTCTTCCCTGGACCGTGACAAGCTCGAATGGAGATGCGCCGCTCCCGGTTGCCGACCCACTCAGTGACCTTGATCTGCCAGGGGTCCAGGGTGACGCCGAAGACCTCTTGGATAAAGCGCACAACCCCCTCCGGGCCATTTTCAGGCCCGTAGCGGTCCATGAACTCATCAAAGGTGTTAGCAGTCGTGCTCATAATGAAACGCTCACGCCAGTGTGGATGCTGTTGGAGCCGCTATAGAGTGCGGCCGCGACACCACCAGGTGCATCGGGGGTTTCGAGTTCGAAGGCACTGATCCGAGCGCTCCGAATCGGGTCTCCCACTTCAAGTTCAAATGCTGAAACGCGGACTGCCCTGGGGGCGTCTCCGATCTCGAGTTCGTACGCACTGACCCGGGCGCGGCGCGCGGCATCGGGCGTTTCGAGTTCGTACGCACTGATTCGTGCGC
>CALJKZ010000645.1 GCA_937983085.1 uncultured Gemmatimonadales bacterium | reverse complement strand
AAGAAGCCGCGATCGTCGGTGAGGACGGTGAGTCCATACCGCTCGATCTGTCCGTCGGTTGAGTACCCGTCGATCCAATCGACCTCGCCTGCCGCGAGGGCCCGGTACTTCACCGACTGGACGAGGGAGCGGACGGCTCCGGGAACGAGGTCGTACGCCTCTTGAAGGCCCGGGAGTCCGTCGGCCCGGCCCTGGAAGTCCGGGCTCACTCCGGCCACGAGGTCCGGGGCCACGGACGCCAGGTCGGTCAGGGTCGCCAGGTCGAGGGAATCGGCGGTTTCGGGCCTCACCGCTATGGCGTACGTGTTCTCGAACCCCAGGGGAGGAAGCCACCGGGCGCCCCATCGGTCCGGGAAGACCGTGGCCACCCGGGCATAGGCGTCCATGGACACGGACGGGGGCACTTCGCCCAGAATGGCCAGGAGGCCCGTGCCCGTGTACTCGGGGTAGACGTCGACGGCGCCGGACCGGATGCCCCCGAAGGCGATCTCCGTCGAGCCGAGGCCCAGCCGACGGTCCACCACGTGGCCGCGAGCCTCCAACAACTGGGCGAACATCTCGGCCAGGATGTACGATTCGGCGAAGGGCTTGCTGCCTACCACGACGGGCGCCGCGTCGGCCGCGGACACAGGCCCCTCCTGGGAGGTCAGAGCCCACGGGCACGCCAGCAGAATCGCGGCCGTCAGGACACCCACGGTACGGCACCGGGACCCCACGGGGACTCGGCCCACGGGTGCTCGGCCGACGGGCGTCACGCGACCCCAGCCTTGTGCATGAGCTCCCGGACGTACTCCGTGGCGGGTTCCTCGAGAAGGCTCTCGGCCGGACCCACCTGCTCGACGCGTCCGTCCTTCATCACGGCCACGGCGTCGGCCAGTTCGAACGCCTCCCGCATGTCGTGCGTGACGAGAAGTGCGGTCAGGGCCAGGCGTTCCCTGAGCGCCGCGAAGATTCGCTGCACCTCGACGCGCGTGATGGCGTCGAGGGCTCCGAAAGGCTCGTCGAGGAGCAGGACGTCCGGCGCGTCGGCGAGGGCTCGCGCGAGGGCCGCCCTTTGGCGCTGCCCGCCCGAGAGTTCGCGCGGCCAGCGCGGGCCGAAGTCTGCTGGCGCGAGACCCACCAGATCGAGGGCCGCTCGGGCTCGCTCCAGGCTGTCGGTGCGCCGGTTGAGGCGGGGCACGAGGGCGACGTTTCGCTCGATGGTCCAGTGGGGCAGGAGCCCTCCCTCCTGCTGGACATAGCCCACGGATCGACGCAGCGCCACCGGATCGCTCTCGCCCACCGGCCTGCCGGCAACCGTGACCTGCCCGGAATCGGGACGGACCATGGCGTTGAAGGTCCGCAGGAGGGTCGTCTTACCCGATCCGCTCTCACCGACGAGGGCGTAGCACTGCCCGTGGGGGACGGAGAGCGAAACGTCGTCGAGGGCCAGGATGGTCCCGAATCGCTTCTCGAGGCGCGTGGCGTGGAGGAGGGGATCTCCAGGACGGGAGGTACCGTTCATCGGGAACACGTAACGCCCCGGTACCGGTTGAGGAAGGCATGGGTCACGTGGTGGACCCCTCTGCCGCCCCTTTCTAGTTTCCGCGAGCCCACTCGCTTCCCCCACCCATCGTCATGGACCTACACGTCGGCCGAGCGCTGTCACGGGGCGAGATCGTGGCCCTCCTGACCGAGGCGAGGGAGCGCACGCTCCTCCTCACGGCCGGCCTGTCCGAGGCCGATCTCCGTCGCCAGCACGATCCTCTCATGAGCCCCATCGTATGGGATCTCGGCCACATCGCGCACTTCGAGGACGTGTGGCTCCGGCAGAACATCCGCAGTGGGGGTACCGGCTCGGAGGGCCTGAGCGGCATCTACGATCCGTTCGAGAATCCGCGAGCGACAAGGGATTCCCTCCCTCTGCCCAGCCTGCCTGAATGCCGAACCTTCCTCGGAGAGGTGCGCAGGAGGGTCCTGGACGGGCTCGCCGGGCTGACGCTCGACGGCGGGGAGGGGTCGTCTGCCTCGGACGTTCCCAAGGATGAGCGTCGACTGCTCGACGAAGGTTTCGTCTTCCGGATGGTCCTTCAGCACGAATTCCAGCACAACGAGACCATCCTCCAGACCCTCCAGTTGAAGCAGGGAGAACCGTACCCGGCACCCCGTTTCATGTCCGCTCCGACACCGACGGAGGATGCTCCACCGGCGGATGCCATGGTCCACGTTCCCGGTGGCCGCGTTCGTCTCGGGACGGACGACCGTTCGGTGGCGTACGACAACGAACGCCCCGGGCACGAGGTGGCCCTTCGACCGTTCGCCATCGACGTCCATCCGGTGACCAACGGGGCATACCTCGCCTTCGTCGAGGACGGTGGGTACGCCTCCGCCGCCCACTGGTCGGAAGAAGGGTGGGCGTGGCGGCAGGAAGCGGGGCTCGAAGCCCCCAAGTACTGGGGCGCGGGGGAGGGTGGGCGGACGGAGCGGTTTATGGACCGGACCGTGGCCCTCGATCCCCGCCGACCCGTCTGTCATGTCTGCTACTGGGAGGCCGACGCCTACGCCCGCTGGGCCGGCAAGCGACTCCCCACTGAAGTCGAATGGGAGGCCGCCGCCGCCTGGGATCCGGATGCCGGACGCTCCCGGCTCTACCCGTGGGGAGAGGAGGCGCCCTCACCCCTCCACGCGAACCTCGATGCCCTGGTCTTCGAGACGACACCCGTGGGAGCCTACCCGTCCGGCGCCTCGGCCCTCGGGTGCTGGGACATGCTGGGCAACGTGTGGGAGTGGACGTCGTCGGACTTCAGAGGCTACCCGGGGTACGCCACGTTCCCGTATCCCGAGTATTCAGAAGCGTTTTACGGCGCCGACTTCAAAGTCCTTCGAGGTGGCTCGTGGGCCACTCGCTTCGGCGCCGTGCGCAACACCTTCCGGAACTGGGACTACCCCATCCGACGCCAGATCTTCAGCGGATTCCGGTGCGCTCGCGATGTCTGACGACGTCGAGCTGCGCGATGTGCTGACGGGACTCCGAGGGCCCCACAAGCGCATCGCGACCAAGTACCACTACGACGAGATCGGCTCGCGGCTCTTCGAGGAGATCACCGAGCTCGACGAGTACTACCTGACCCGAACGGAGCGCGCCCTCCTGAATCGGTGGATGCCCACCCTCGTGGCCGAGTTGCGGCCGGCGGCCCTCGTGGAGCTCGGGGCGGGCAGCGCCGAGAAGTCCCGGATCATCCTCGACGCCATGGTGGCCTCCGGCTCCGGCGTGGCCTACGTCCCGGTGGACGTCTCGGCGGACTTCCTCGACGCTACGGCGACGCGCCTCCGCGACGAATACCCCAGCCTGACCATTCGACCGCACGTCGCCGACATCACCGAACCGCTGGACCTGCCTCCGGACCTTGCCCACCCGCGCTGGATCGCCTTCCTGGGCAGCACGCTGGGCAACTTCGACGAGACCGAGGCCGAGGAGCTTCTTCGGAGGATCGGGGGCCGGCTGGATTCAGGCGACCGGTTCTTGTTGGGGGTGGACCTCCGACCGGGGCCCAAGAAGTCGGTGGCACGGGTGGAAGCCGCGTACAACGATGCACGCGGCGTGACCGAGCGGTTCAGCCTCAACATCCTGTCCGTGCTGAACAACCGCTTCGGAAGTGACTTCGACCTGGACGCCTTCGAGCACCGCTCGACGTACAACCCGGACCATGGGCGCATCGAAACCCGGCTCGTCTCGACGCGCGAACAATGCGTGGAGTTCCCCGGGGGCATCCGAATCCCCGTGAACGACGGAGAGGCCATCCAGACGGAGATCAGTTCGAAGTACGATCGTGATACCATCGACCGGCTCTTCGGGCCGGCGGGCCTCACCGTGGACCGCTGGATGGAGGACGAGGACGGGCTCTACGCCCTGGTCCTGAGCGGACCCGCGGACTGACACGCTCCACGGGCGCGCCCCGTCTGGAGCTGGAGCAAGGCCGGCGGCTCCGCGCCCGCGGGGCCCCTCTACGGCCTCTACTTGGGCGGCAGACTCCCCGCGAACGCCACCGCCGGCTCCAGCCAGCTCTCCAGGGCATCGTCGGTACGGATCCCGTCTACACCGACATACACCATGCCGCGGAGGGCCCGACCCGTGAAGTCCATCTCCCGGGCGTGATCTCGGCCCAGCACCTCTTCGTACGCTTCCGGGCCGACGCGGAGCATGAGCTCGTCGCCGACGATGCCGCAGCACATGTTGCCGCCGAGAAGGAAGCAGAGTCCACCGAACATCTTCTTCTCGGTGAGATCACGCCGCTCCGTGAGCGCTTCACGCACTCGCTGCGCCAAGCCTTCGTCGTACGCCATCCTCTTCCGGGGTCAGGGGAAGATGGGCCGCCAGGAAATCTGGTACTTCCCGATGACGAAGCCGCCGATGGCCCCCGCCGCCCCGAGGGCGGCTCCACCGATGTAGGCGCCCTTCCGCTCGTCGCTCTCGCAGTCGAAGGGATCGGTGCAGTAGAACGAGCCGATGAGCATGCCTCCCACAGAACCCACGAGGAGCCCGGATCCCAGGCCCCACAACATGCCTTGGATGGGATGGCGCCCCTCGACCTCCACGGAGCGGATGTCTCCGAGATCCACGGGGACGACCTCTCCGCCGTACTCGATGCGGACCGCCTCCGGCGTGACGCTACGGAAGGCGCCGTGGTCGATGAACAGGGCGGGGGTGATCACCCGGACGCCGGTATCCACCGACATCTGGGAGAAGAGCTGATTCAGACGGGCCTCGCGTTCCTCACTGCCCGGCTGGGCTGAAGCGTGCCCCGGAAGGGCGAACGCAGCGACTGCCAGGGCGACGAGAGCCCGACGCATCATCCGAAAACCTCCGTTCATCCCGTTCATCCCACAGGTTGCCTCTCCCAGCGCCTGGACGCGCCCTACATCTTCGGCAGCGTGACGCCCTTTTGGTTCATGTACTTGCCCTTGCGGTCGGCGTACGCCACCTCGGGCTCCTCGTCTCCCTCGAAGAACAGCAGCTGAGCGATTCCCTCGCCGCCGTAGACCTTGGCGGGTAGCGGCGTCGTATTGGAAATCTCCAGGGTCAGATACCCCTCCCACGTGGGCTCCAGGGGCGTGACGTTCACGATGAGTCCGCACCGAGCGTACGTCGACTTCCCGACGCACACCACCAGGACGTCCCGGGGGATCCGGAAGTACTCCTCGGTCCGTGCCAGGGCGAAGGAGTTGGGTGGAATGATGCACTCCGGACCGTTCACGTCCACGAACGACCGATCGTCGAAGTTCTTCGGATCGACGATGGAGTTGTAGACGTTGGTGAAGACCTTGAATTCGGGCGAGACGCGGATGTCGTATCCGTAGGACGAGATCCCGTACGAGATCTTTCCGTCTCGGACCTGGCCCGACTCGAAGGGTTCGATCATCCGGTGCTCTTCGCACATCCGGCGGATCCATTTGTCGCTCTTGATGGGCATCGGTCTGGGCTTCTCGGGAGGTTCGGGGTGCGTCGTCGGAGGCTCGGTCGGGGCCTCGGACGGTCCCGGGAGCCGCCCAAGATAGACGTCTCGGGGAAGGCGGGTCAAACCCCGGAAAGCCCAAATAAATCGGGCGTTCTTCCGGTTGACACTCTCCCCGCGTCTCGGGTAACTTTTCGCCCGGCCTGACCCGCTCGTGAACTATTTCACAAACCCAGGCGCACACATGTCGGGAGCGTATCTCCCCCTCCTCATCTTGTTCGGCGTTTCCATCCTGAACGCCGTCGGAATGGTCGTCACATCGCATATCCTGAACCCGCGACGTGATACGCCTCAGAAGCTCATGCCTTACGAGTCGGGCATCGTTCCGCTCGGCAGCACCCGGCAGCGCTTTTCCGTGAAGTTCTACATGGTGGCCATCAGCTTCATCGTCTTCGATCTCGAGACGATCTTCATCATCCCCTGGGCGGTCCAGATGCGGGAACTGGGATGGAGCGCCTTCCTCGCGATGAGCATGTTCGTGGCCGTTCTGGCCATCGGGCTCGTCTACGAGTGGAAGAAAGGAGGTCTCGAATGGGACTAGGCGACAAGCTTCCCGGTGGCGGCGTCTCCAAGACCACCGGCGGCATTCTCGGGCCCGGCACGCCGACCTTCCTCACCAGCAAGGTCGACGCCCTCATCAACTGGGGTCGGCTGAACTCCCTCTGGCCCATGCCGTTCGGTACGGCATGCTGCGCCATCGAGATGATGGCGTCCGCTGCGTCCAACTACGACCTGGCGCGCTTCGGCATGGAGCGTATGTCGTTCAGCCCCCGCCAGGCCGACGTCCTCATCTGCGCCGGACGGGTCCCCTACAAGCTGGCACCGGTGCTCCGACGCATCTGGGATCAGATGCCTCAGCCCAAGTGGGCCATCTCCATGGGCGCGTGTGCCAGTTCTGGCGGGGTCTTCGACGTCTACTCCATGGTGCAGGGCATCGACACCATCATCCCCGTGGATGTCTACATCCCGGGGTGCCCGCCCAGGCCCGAAGGCCTGATCTACGGCCTGATGATGGTCCAGGAGAAGATCCGGCAGGAGAGCCTCACCAAGCACTTCGAGCACCGCGCCGAGGATCCGGCCACCGTGGGAGCGCCCCGGGCCAGCGAGGAGGAGGTCGTCGGACTCACCGGTCCCTTCGGCAACTCCACGCACCAGGAGCGCCTGTCCACCGGCGAGATTCCGACGCCCGAGTCGGATGAAGCCGCCGACACCATCGTCACCTGACGCCGGATGACTGAACGAGAGATGAGCGGCCTCGATGCGGTGGGAGAGGGCCCGGTATCGTCGGACGCCACGGAGTCGGCGGCCACGGGGTCCACGGGAGATCCGTCGGACCATCCTTCGGTGGCGGCGCTTCTCGAGCGATTCGGCGACGCGGTGCTGCGGCACCGTCTGAACGCGGGCGATCAATGGGTCGTGTGGGTGGACCCCGCGCGTAGCCATGAGATTCTCGCCTGGCTGAAAGACGATCCGGACCACCTCTACGACATGATGTCCGACGTCACCGGGGTGGACTACGGCAAAGGGCGACCGGTGGAGGTGGTCTACCAGATGTACTCCACCGGCCATCGGCGGGCCCTTCGGATCCGCTGCCCGCTTCCTCTCGACGCCTTGGAGATCGACTCGGTCTACGACCTGTGGAAGTCGGTCAACTGGCTCGAGCGCGAGGTCTACGACCTGTTCGGCGTGACGTTCCGGGGGCACCCCGACCTACGTCGGATCCTCATGCCGTCGGACTACGCCGAAGGACACCCGCTTCGGAAGGATTTCCCGCTGCGCGGCCGGTTCTCGCGGGCGGAACAGACGCGACGCGCCCTCAATCAGGACGTGGAGCGTTACTACCTGGCCGAGGACATCGCCCACGGTGAGCCGCAGCAGGCGCCCGAGGTGGGAACGAAGGCTTCGCAGGATGGAGAAGGCTGATGTCGACGAAGACGGTTGAGATCGGGGTTGGGCGCGGACGGGAGATGGGCCCCGGCGGTACGGCGGTGCCCAGCCCTCTGGCGCCCTTCGACATTCCCGAGCCGGAGCTGGGCGGCGACCGGATGCTCATCAATATCGGGCCCCAGCATCCCGCGACCCACGGCGTTCTTCGCCTGGTCTGCGAGCTCGACGGCGAGACGGTGGTGAGGGTCAGCCCGGACATCGGCTACCTGCATTCGTCCTTCGAGAAGCTCGGCGAGTACCGGACGTGGAATCAGATCGTCCCCCTCACCGACCGCATGGACTACCTGGCGCCCCTCATCTACAACTGCGCCTTCGTCATGTCCGTGGAGAAGCTCATGGGCATCGAGGTCACCGAGCGCTGCAAGGTGCTCCGGGTGATCATCATGGAGATGGACCGGATCTTCGGGCATCTCCTCTGGCTCGGAACGACGGCCATCGACGTGGGCGCGTTCACGCCCTTCCTGTACAGCTTCCAGCAGCGCGAGAAGATCTACAAGCTGCACGAGGCGCTGACCGGTGCGCGCATCACGACGTCGGCCACCCGCGTGGGTGGCATGATGGCGGATGTCCCCGAGGGGTGGATGGATCAACTCCTCGACTTCGTGGACGAGTTCCCCAAAACGCTGGACGAAGTGGATCGCCTCCTCACCGGGAATCAGATCCACATCGGGCGGACGCAGGGTGTCGGGGCCATCAGCGCCGACGAGGCCATCAACTACGGCTTCACCGGGCCCAATCTCCGCGCTTCGGGCGTGCCGTACGACCTCCGGAAGGACCGGCCGTACTACGACTACGAAACGTACGACTTCGACGTGCCGGTGGGGGAGCACGGCGATTGCTACGACCGCTATCTGTGCCGCATGGAG